>JBJECC010000001.1:0-19423 GCA_051870655.1 Parabacteroides sp.
GATCTCATAATGTTGCCCCAACAGGTTCTCCCCCTTCACAAACAACTTGGCCGCCCGGCACACTTGATACCCGGCCGTCAGATTCCATAACAGAAAATTCTCCCGGGTCGAATCGTCCCCGGCCATCACCGTGTAAAGTCCTTTGATATACTGCAATCCCGTATTGGCAGACCAGCGGTCATGTGTAAAATGGACACCGGCAAACAGCTTATGTTCCGGTGCACCTACAACCGGATTCTCCATGTGCAGGAAACTATAGTTGGCATTGACCTGCCAATCTGCATGAATCCGATAGGCCACTTGGGCCTCAATTCCCCAGTTTTCGATCTCACCCGTATTGATATTCAGGGGTTTTCCATTCACCGGCAGGGTGGCAATCATGTTCTCGCCATTGATATAAAACAGATTGGCTCCATAAGACAGTGCCTTGTCCAACAGATGTTGTGAGAAAGAGAGCTCATAGTTCACCAGTTTCTCCGGTTTCAAATCCGGATTCTGGGGTGGGAACATATACATCTCCCGAATTGTCGGATTCCGGAAACCCTTTCCTACCATGGCCTTCAGTTCTGCCTGATTAGGCAAATGGAATGCCAATCCACCTTGCGGAACCCATTCCGTACCCACGTGTGAATGATGATCCAGACGAATACCAGCATCCAACGACAACCAGCTGCTCAGGTCTTGCCGGATGTCGATATAACCGGCCACCTCATCCTGTTTCTTATCCACACCGGGCTTCTTCTCTCCATTGGACATGTCTTCATTCCAGCTTTCCCCTCCAAAATGTTGATAGTCGAAACCGAATGTCACACGATTCCCAGGAAATAGGGTGACACTCTGATAGAGAGACAACCCCATCATCTGATCTTTGGAACGGAAATAGGCAGTCTGCGGTTCACCGCCGGGATGATATCCATCGTTGATTTTATGGTTACCCCAGTTGTAGAAGAAACTGATCGCACCGGAGGTCTTCTCATACCGGTTCTCCAATGCATACGAAGTCATACCCCGTGTGATACGCGAATCGTTGTCAATATAGGGGGCAGAGACCGTTCCCGGATTGGAGGTGTTGAAATGGGTCACATTCACGTCTCCCCACAGCTTCCAACGGGTATTGAAATCATACGCCAATTTCGCATAGCCACCATATTGTTCAAATTCCATATCCCGGCGATGTCCGTCTGTACGGTTGTAGGAGCCCGTCACAACACTGCTGAATTTTCCCATCTTTACCCGATTGGAGTACTCTGTCTGAAGCGTATTATACGATCCGTACCCCACATTCAACTGGTTTTTCACACCATCCTCACGCATCTGTCGGGTCACAATGTTGATCACACCGCCCATAGCATTCGATCCGTAGAGGACAGAAGCCGGACCGCGTAACACCTCTACCCGTTCTGCCAGAAAGGACTGATAACTGTCTGCAATCGGATGTCCGAACATACCCATGTATTGCGGATGTCCGTCAATCAGCACCAACAGACCTGTCGTTGTACTGCCACCCACACCTCGCAGACTCATGCTACCGGAGGCACCGGTAGAGATTCCATACCCCAACAATCCCCGATTGGTTGTAAACAACCCCGGCACCTGTTCTGTCAATGTCGGCAAAATGGAGGCTCGATAATTCTCCTCCAGCTGTGTCTTGTTCACCACGGAGATGGTCATCGGCAGGTGACGCACATCTGTTTCATTGCGTGTTCCGGTAACAACCACCTCATCAATCTCATATTGTCGGACCACACGAGAGGAGTCCTGTTGGGCCTCTACCAATAGAGGTAGGGTGGCAAAGGCACCCAGCCATTTCAATTTCTGATAAATTCTCTTCATTCGTACGTTTCTTATGCCATGTCACATCATTGATTTGCGCACAAAGGTAACACTATTCTTCAAATGCGTAACACTATTTACCTGTTTCGTGACATAACAGGCCTTGGATATTTATTAATAATATGTATGCACGGACATGTTTATAGAAGAAAATGTGTATCTTTTCGCCGAAAATCAACAAACACAATCAAGATGAAAACATTATTGTCCATTATCACCACCATGCTGTCTGTATTGGCTGTCTTTACAGCCTGTTCGAAGAGGTATCCAAGTCTCCGTGTGAATGAATTTGAGGAGGCTATCAGCCATCCGGATGTTGTCCTTCTCGATGTTCGGACAGAACAAGAATTCAATGAAGGGCATATACCGAATGCCATCAACTTGGATGTAAAAAAAGATGATTTCGAAAGCCAGGCTCTGGCCTCGTTACCCAAAGATAAAACCATTGCTGTGTATTGTCGAAGCGGGAAGAGGAGTAAAAAAGCAGCCGGCATCCTCACCAAGGCTGGGTTTCAAGTCATTGAACTGAAAAAGGGTTTTCAGAGTTGGACGGAAGCAGGGAAAGAGAGGCAACCCAATCTGTAAGCGGCTCGTTATTCCTCCTTGCTTCCCACCTTACCTGAACAGATATACTTATTTGGTCGATGAAGTGATCTACTCAGGGATAATAGTATCGGCTACGACGAATAGGGCAATCCACCGCTCCGGGGAGAGCTGTCGACCTGAGCCGGATAGCCTGCCCGGCGGTCTGGGTTCCCTATCCAACGCACCGGGCAGGGAACCCCGTTCGGTCCGCCTGCTCTGTCCAGCTCAACGGGCAGAGCTCCCCAGCGCACTCGCCTGCGCTCCCCGGCTCTCTGGAGAGAGCTGTTCACCCTCACCCGACAGTACTGTCCAAGCCACTCGGCAGTACTCCCCGACTGGCCCGGCAGAGCTGTTCGGAGCGACAGGAAACCACAGCTCCAAAGACAACGACCCCACCGGGCTGAAAGCCCAAGGAATGCTTTTGTCTTGAAAAGGCAAAAGCGTAAAAATCATCCCTGTCAAATTTACATAGCTGAAACGTATGCCGTTATTTCATCCGTTTGTAAACAGAAATCCAATCTTATTTGTTTACTTTGCAGAATAAAGACAGAACAAGTATGGCAAAGAAAAAAGCGGACAAGAAAGGGAAAAAGGAGAAGAAATCGAAAAAGGCAGGAACCCGGATGAAAAAGA
This sequence comes from Parabacteroides sp., assembly GCA_051870655.1. Lineage (GTDB taxonomy): Bacteria > Bacteroidota > Bacteroidia > Bacteroidales > Tannerellaceae > Parabacteroides. The sequence continues at coordinate 3,052 of JBJECC010000001.1, forward strand.
AGGCGATGATTCAAGCCATTCTTACGGCGTTCCAGTCTTCTCCGAAGGAGGCATTCAACTACAAGCAGATCAGCAAACTGATTGGTGCAGATAGCCAAGTGCAGAAATTGCAGGTGGCGGACATTCTGGCCGACTTGGCCATTGAAGATCTGTTGGCAGAGGTCGATCGGGGACGATACCGCCTCAATGCGATCAGCAACGTAGCCGTAGGCATCTTCTCCCGCCGCAGCAACGGCAAGAACCTGTTCACACCCGAAGGTGGCGGTACACCGGTCTTCGTGGCGGAACGCAATTCCGGTCATGCGATGGATGGCGACAAGGTGAGAGTACAGCTTTTTGCCAAACGCAGGGGAGCAGAACCCCAAGGAGAAGTGGTGGAAATCCTGGAGAGCAAAGTGCGGAACTTTGTCGGCAAACTGCAAGTGGCCAAAGGATTTGCCTTTTTGGTGACCGAAGACAAGACATTGGCCAACGACATATTTATCCCGAAAGACAAGTTGAAGGGAGGAAAGAACGGAGACAAGGCCGTTGTCCGTATTCTGGAATGGCCGGACAATGCCAAGAACCCCATTGGAGAGGTTGTTGACATCTTGGGCGTGGCCGGAGAGAACAACACGGAGATGCATGCTATCCTGGCCGAATTCGGACTTCCCTATACCTATCCGGCCAATGTAGAGAAGGCCGCTAACCGGATTTCAGAAGAGATCTCTCAGGAAGAGATCGATGCCCGCGAAGATTTCCGTCAGGTGATGACCTTCACCATCGACCCGCGCGATGCAAAGGATTTTGACGATGCACTCTCAGCCAGACGGCTGGACAACGGGAATTGGGAAGTGGGCGTACACATTGCCGATGTCACACACTATGTAAAGACGGAAAGCCTGATCGACCGGGAGGCGCAGAGCCGTGCCACATCCGTCTATTTAGTGGACCGGACCATCCCCATGTTGCCGGAACGGCTTTGCAACCAAATCTGTTCGCTCCGCCCCAACGAGGAGAAACTCTGCTTCTCTGTCATTTTCGAGCTGAATGCCAAGGCCGAAGTACAGCATTCACACATTTGCCGTACCGTAATCAAAAGCGACCGTCGTTTCACGTATGAAGAGGCACAGCAGGTGATCGAGATAGGGGAAGGCGACTGCCAAGAGGAGATTCTGGCTCTCAACACACTGGCACAACAATTGCGGGAGAAACGTTTCCAGCACGGAGCCATCAATTTCGAACGCTACGAGGTGAAATTCGAGATTGACGAACGGGGGAAACCGACCCATGTCTATTTCAAGGAATCGAAAGAGGCCAACAAGCTGATCGAAGAGTTCATGTTATTAGCCAACCGGACGGTAGCCGAATATGTGGGTTGTCCGCCCAAGGGGAAGAGCAAGAAGACCTTTGTCTATCGGATCCACGAACTGCCCGATCCGGACAAGATGGAGAATTTCGCCTCCTTCATCCGCCGCTTCGGCTACAAACTGAAAACGGAGGGATCAAAGACAGAGGTCAGCAAGGGAATCAACCATCTGTTAGACAAGGTGCAGGGTCGTCCGGAAGAAAACCTGATCGAGACGGTGGCCATCCGGGCCATGCAAAAGGCCCGCTATTCCACCGACAACATCGGCCATTACGGACTTGCCTTTGACTATTATACCCATTTCACCTCTCCGATCCGCCGCTATCCGGACATGATGGTACACCGGTTGCTGGAACGTTATCTGGCAGGAGGCCGGAGCGCCATCAAACAGAAATATGAGGATCTGTGTGACCATTGTTCTTCGATGGAGCAGGTGGCAGCCAATGCCGAACGGGCCTCTGTGAAATACAAGCAGGTGGAATTCATGAGCGACAAACTGGGCATGGTGTTCGACGGTGTCATTTCCGGCGTTACGGAATGGGGGCTGTATGTGGAACTGAACGACAACAAGTGTGAAGGGCTGGTGCCCATGCGCGATCTGGATGATGACTACTACGAATTCGACGAAAAGAACTATTGCATTATCGGACGACGTACCAAGCAGCAGTATCGGTTAGGCGACCCGATTACAGTCCAGGTGGCTGCCGCCAACTTGGAACGCAAGCAGCTGGATTTCCGGTTAGTCTGAACCGACATTCTTCTACACGTAAAAAGCGCGGCCGGGCACTTGTGCCGGACCGCGCTTCTATTCTGTCGCTGTCCCTTTAGGAACGGTTATTTCTTATAACCACACTTCGGGCAGACGCCGTTCTCATCCAATGAGATACCGCACAACGGGCAACGGTCGATCTCTTTGCGGTCGCTAAACTCACAAGAAGCTGCATTCACACCGCTGGTGAAGGTGATCTTGGCAATGTTCAGCTTGTCCTTCAACAAATCATAGACAATCTTGATCATACCCTCTACGGTCATAGTCTCTTTGGTAACCACTAAACGGCAGTCAGGATAAGCCTGGCAAAGCTCTGTGTGGAAAGCCTCACCCTTCATGGTGTTACGCGGATGGCCGTTCTTGATGCCCTGTTTCTCATATACATCGAGGATGGCGGGAAGCAGCGGATCATCTTCACGCAAAACCAGCGCATGATCGAAATTCTTCAATACATCCCAAGCCACTTTCTGGATCTCGTTACACGGATAGACCATGTTTACACCCATGTTCACGCTGTCTTCCACTTCGATCGTCAAGACGCCTGTATGACCATGAAGATACTGTGCCTCACCCTGAAAACCATAGAAACGGTGAGCATACTGCAAATCAAATGTTGTAATACTTCTCATCTTTGAATCTCCTTTTACTTTAAGCATTATTACTTGTACAACCTGTGTACATTTGAATTTGTTACAAATATACTGGTTATTTCCATTGTTGTCAAACAGAAAATTCCTATGGGGAAATAGAGCAAATCTATCAGGTTTGACGATAAAAGAGTATATTTGCATCACCATAAGACAAAACAATATGTTAAAGCAACAGTTACAACAAAAGTTACAGCAGAAACTCTCGCCGCAACAGATCCAAGTGATCCGGTTGCTGGAACTTCCTGCCATTGAGTTGGAAGAGCGCATCAAGCATGAGCTGGAAGAGAATCCGGCCCTGGAGGAGGGGAAAGAGCCTGTGGACGACTTTGACAAGACAGACGAAGAGAGTCCTATGGATACAGAATCCGGATCTGACACGGAGACTGACACGGATCTATCGCTGGGTGACTACCTGAGCGAAGATGACATACCCGACTACAAACTGCAGGAGATGAGCGAACGGCAGGAAAAACGGGAGGAGATCCCTTTTGCCACCGGCGAGTCGCTGAATGAACACCTCTTGCAACAGTTAGGTCTGCGTGAACTGCCGGAAAAGGAGGTCAAGATCGGTGAATACATCATCGGCAATCTGGATGATGACGGCTATCTGCGTCGGGACCTGCACGCCATCGGAGACGACCTGATGTTTCAGACTGGCCATGAGGTGACAGAGCAGGAGATTGCATCGGTCCTCGCCTTGATACAAGATTTTGACCCGACCGGCGTGGGTGCCCGCAGCTTGCAGGAATGCCTGTTGCTCCAATTGGAGAAACGGGAACAGACACCCGCCACCCAACTGGCCATCCGGATCATCCGGGATTATTTCGAAGATTTCTCCCGCAAACGGTTCGACCGGATTCTAAAGGGATTGGAAATTTCGGAAGAGTCGTTAAAACAGGCTGTCAAAGAGATCACATCGCTCGATCCCAAACCGGGTATCAGCTGGGGCGGGTCGATGGAGACCGCCATGAGTCAGGTGGTACCCGACTTCCTGGTCGAAAACAATAACGGAGATCTGATCCTCAGCATGAACAACCGGGGTGTACCCGATCTGCGCGTCAGCCGTGAATATGCCAATATGTTTGAGGACTACATGGGCAATAAGGCCAATCAAACGGCCCAGATGAAGGATGCTGTCCAGTTTGTGAAACAGAAACTGGATTCGGCCCAAGGGTTTATTGATGCCATCAAACAGCGGCAGGAGACCCTGCAACGTACCATGGAGACCATCATCCTGCTCCAACGCGACTTCTTCCTGACAGGAGATGAATCGACGTTGCGTCCCATGATTCTCCGCGACGTGGCCGAGCGGTCGGGATATGACATCTCCACCATCTCACGTGTAAGCAACAGCAAATATGTACAGACCAATTTCGGCATCTATCCGTTGAAGTTCTTCTTCTCCGAAGCGATGCAGAACGAACAGGGCGAAGAGGTGACCACCCGCAAGGTGAAACAGATCCTCAAGGAGCATGTGGATCACGAAGACAAGCGCAATCCACTGACCGATGCGGAACTGGCCGACATCCTCAAACAGGCCGGTTATGCCTTGGCGCGACGGACCATTGCCAAATACAGGGAGCAGTTAGCCATTCCGGTGGCTCGCCTCCGGAAAGAGATTTAAGCCGATGAAAACGATAGCACATTTCCTTTCCGGTCTCCTCCATCCGCTTCTCATGGTCACGTATGGAGTCGCCATAGCACTGGTCTTCACCTATCTGGCCGCTTTCCCGTCCCAACTGAAATGGATGGTGCTCGGCATCACGTTCGGCACGACAGCCCTATTACCCGGTGGTGCCATTGCCCTGCTGGCCAAGAGCGGTGCCATACAGAACATCAGTCTCAGCAACCGAAGAGACAGGCTGGTTCCCTATCTCTTTTTCCTCGCTTCGTTGCTGCTTTGCCTCTTCTTTTTTCGGAAGATGATGATGCCATTCTGGCTTATCTCCATCCTGACCGGCAGTGGCATTGCCTTGGTGGTGGCCATGCTGGTCAATTTTGCATGGAAGATCAGTGCCCATGCCATTGGTATCGGCGGACTGATCGGCGGAGTGATGGGAGTATCGCGCATCTATCTGATGAATCCCTATCCGGCATTCATCCTGCTGATCCTGCTGGCCGGATTGCTGGGTACATCCCGGCTTTATCTGCAAAAACATACACCCTGGCAGGTGTATGCCGGTTTTTGTTTGGGATTTATATGTACATTTGCATCAGCATTACTAAGCTATATCTATTTATTCATCTAAAAAATTAGGATTATGAATTTTCCTGCAGATTTAAAGTACACAAAAGATCACGAATGGATTCGTGTAGAAGGTGACGTTGCTTATGTCGGCATCACAGATTATGCCCAGAGCGAATTGGGAGAGATCGTGTATGTAGATATCACCACTGAGGGTGAAACTGTCAACAAGGAAGAGGTGTTCGGTACCATCGAAGCCGTAAAGACTGTTTCTGACCTGTTCATGCCGGCTACCGGTGAAGTGTTGGAGGTCAATGCAGAACTGGAAGATGCCCCTGAACTGGTGAATCAGGATGCATATGGTAAAGGTTGGTTGATCAAGGTCTCTGTAGCCGATGCTTCTGAATTGGACAGCCTGCTTTCGGCTGAAGAATACCAACAATTAATCGCAAAATAAATGACACCTGTAGTGAGCATCATCATGGGTAGCACCTCCGACCTGCCCGTCATGGAGAAGGCGGCTAAGCTGCTCGATGAGATGGAGATTCCTTTCGAGATGCATGCCTTGTCGGCTCATCGCACTCCGGCGGAGGTGGAAGCCTTTGCCAAAGGAGCGAAAGGCCGCGGCATCAAGGTGATCATTGCGGCTGCCGGTATGGCGGCCCATTTGTGTGGTGTCATCGCCTCCATGACCACCGTTCCGGTGATCGGTGTGCCCATCAACTCTACGTTGGACGGTATGGACGCCCTGTTGGCTATCGTGCAGATGCCTCCGGGCATTCCGGTGGCCACAGTCGGCATCAACGGTGCGCTGAATGCCGGTATTCTGGCCGTACAGATGTTGGCTGTCGGCGACGAGTCTCTCCAGGAGAAGCTGGCCGCCTACAAAGAGAATCTGAAACAGAAGATTGTCAAAGCCAACGAAGAGCTGGCCAAAGTCTCTTTCAAATATAAAACAAATTAAAGGGAAACGATGGGTTTTGAATGGAAAAGCTCCTTCAAAACCCATCCTTATCATGTAGAATCCTATGTCTTACTTTAATTACACCCGCCGACAATCGTCTGTAGTGCGTATCGGCGACACCCCATTAGGCGGTTCCAATCCGATCCGTATCCAGTCTATGGCCAATGTCTCCACGATGGATAGCGACGCAGCCGTCAGTCAAGCTATCCGGATGATCCAAGCCGGAGCGGAATATGTCCGTTTCACCGCACAGGGAGAACGGGAGGCACACAACCTGGGCATCATCCGGCAACGGCTGACCGAACAGGGCTACACCACGCCGTTGGTAGCGGATATCCATTTCAATCCACGTGCGGCCGACGTAGCGGCACAGGTGGTTGAAAAAGTGCGGATCAACCCCGGGAACTATGTGGATAAAGTCAAGACATTCAATCTGCAAGAATACACCGATGCAGAATATGCCACGGAACTGCAGAAGATACGTGACCGCTTTGTGCCCTTCCTGAACATCTGTAAGGCACACCACACGGCCATCCGCATCGGTGTCAACCACGGTTCCCTCTCGGACCGCATTATGAGCCGCTATGGCGACACCCCCGAAGGGATGGTGGCCAGCTGTATGGAGTTTCTTCGGATCTGCCGTGACGAGGATTTTCCGCACGTGGTCATCTCCATCAAGGCCTCCAATACGGTCATCATGGTACAGACTGTCCGTCTGCTGGTCCGGACGATGGAACAGGAAGATATGCACTACCCGCTTCACCTGGGTGTGACGGAAGCGGGAGAAGGAGAAGACGGACGCATCAAAAGTGCGGTCGGCATCGGCACCCTGCTGGCAGACGGGATCGGCGACACGATCCGTGTCTCGCTGAGCGAGGATCCGGAAGCAGAAATGCCGGTAGCCCGCCAACTGCGCGACTACATCATCGCCCGCGAAGGACATGCGCCCATCCAGGCGGTATGGGCAGAGGGTTTTGACCCGATCCGTCCGGCACGACGCATCAGCCGTGCAGCCGGTCCGATTGGCGGTACATGCCCACCGGTCGTCATATCCGACCGCAGCCAAGGCGATTTCTCCTTTGCGCATGATTTCACACCCGATTATCTCTACATCGGGAAAGAGGATCCCGACAATCTGCCCGATCCGTTCCGGTTGGTGGTAGATGCCTCCTCCTGGAAAGAGCGCCCCAACACTTATCCCTGCTTCACAGTGGCAGAGATCGACGAACTGAAAAAGTACAACACCCCGTTGAAATTCATTCAGCTGGAATATGCCGACATGACAGAGGCGGTGTTGGAAACCCTTCAGCAGGATCCGGCGGCTGTAGTACTGCTCAGTACCCGTCATGCCAATGGGGTCGGTGAACAGCGGGCCGCCATGCACCGGATGCTGGCCGCCCATTGCGATGTGCCGGTCATCCTGTGGCGCAACTATCAGGAAGAGGAGGCAGAAGCCCTTCAGTTGAAATCGGCGGCCGACTTCGGACCGCTGTTGTTGGACGGTTTCGGAGAGGGATTGATGGTAACCTGCGAAGGCTTACCGGCTTCTTCAGGAGACACTTGTCTGTTCGGTATCTTGCAGGCAACCCGCTTGCGGATCAGCAAGACCGAATATATTTCCTGCCCCAGTTGCGGACGTACGCTGTATGACATCCAGAGCACCATTGCCCGGATCAAACAGGCCACGTCCCATCTGAAAGGACTGAAAATCGGCATCATGGGGTGCATTGTCAATGGTCCGGGCGAGATGGCTGACGCGGATTACGGCTATGTGGGAGCCGGACGCAACCGGATCAGCCTGTACAAAGGAAAGAGCTGTGTACTCAAAAACATTCCGGAAGAAGAGGCCGTTGACCAGCTGATCAAACTGATCAAGGACAACGGCGACTGGCATGATTCCTGAACATTTCAGGAAATGGACTTGTTATAATAGAAAGATAAGAATTAGACGAAGCATGAACAACGCTAAAGAACAAAAAAACAAAATGGTCATTTACCAAGTCTTTCCGCGCTGGTTTGGCAATCTGCAGGAAGAGTTGGTGCCGAATGGTGACCTGCGAGAGAATGGCGTGGGCAAGTTCTCTGCCTTCACGCCGACAGCTCTATCAAAGATCAAAGAGCTCGGCATCACACACATCTGGTACACGGGTGTCATTGAGCACGCGACAAAAACAGATTATACCAGTTACGGTATTTCACGCGACCACCGGGCCGTGGTGAAGGGAAAGGCGGGTTCTCCCTATGCCATCAAAGACTATTACGACATCGATCCGGACCTGGCAGAACAGGTCCCGAACCGTATGAAGGAGTTTGAAGCACTGGTGAGACGGACCCACGAGGCCGGCATGAAAGTGATCATTGACTTTGTTCCCAACCACGTGGCACGCCAATATCATTCCGATGCGAAAGAGCCGTTTGTGGAGGACTTGGGAGAACGAGACAACACCGCTCTTGCTTTCGATGCAAACAACAATTTTTATTACATTCCCGGACAGTGCCTGGAGCTTCACTTCGGAGCGTTACAGGAGGATTTCGAATACAGCGAGTTCCCGGCCAAAGTGACCGGCAATGATCATTTCGATGCCCATCCCGGACGGAACGACTGGTATGAGACGATCAAGCTGAACTACGGAGTGGATTATCTGCATGGACGGACCGGCCATTTCGATCCGGTGCCCAACACCTGGAACAAGATGCTGGACATCCTGAACTTCTGGGCCGGAAAGGGTATCGACGGTTTCCGTTGCGACATGGCGGAGATGGTACCGGTCGAGTTCTGGAACTGGGTCATTCCGAAGGTGAAAGAGCAGCATCCGGTGATCTTCATTGCGGAGGTGTATAATCCGGCAGAATACCGTAACTACATTTTCAACGGCCACTTCGACTATCTGTATGACAAAGTCGGGTTGTACGACACGCTGCGTGCCGTTATTTGCGGACAGAGTGCAGCCAGCCAAATCTCCCAATGTTGGCAGTCGTTAGAGGGTATTCAGCCGCACATGCTGAACTTCTTGGAAAATCATGACGAGCAGCGTCTGGCCTCCGATTTCTTTGCCGGCCAAGCCAAGGCAGGCATTCCGGGTCTCATTGTCTCTTCCATGATGAATATCAACCCGATGATGATCTACTCCGGACAGGAATTGGGTGAACCGGGTATGGATCAGGAGGGATTCAGCGGACGGGACGGCCGGACCACAATCTTTGATTATTGGAGCGTGAAGAGCCTTCGTCAATGGATCAACAAGGGACGTTTTGACGGTGGAGAACTGAGCGATGAACAGAAGGAGCTGCGCAAGACCTATGCGAAGTTGCTGAACATCGCCCGTACGGAACCGACCATCACACAGGGGACATTCTATGACCTGATGTACGTCAACAAGGATAATCCCTGTTTCAACAGCCATCGGCAATATGCGTTCCTGCGGAAGTTTGAGAAGGAGGTCCTGTTGGTTGCCGTCAATTTCGACAAGGCCGAGCAGACCATCAAGATCAAGATTCCGGCAGAGGTATTTACCGCCCTGCAGTTTGAGGACAACAAAGCAGCCCGTCTGACAGACCTGCTGACAGGCGACAGTTGCATCAGTACATTGACCGATGCCTGTCCTTATCAAGTGACGATCCCAGCTTATGGTGGTAAGATATTGAAGTTTACCTACCTGAAGTAAACAAAAGGAAAGGCATAAAAAAAGCGGTTCTCCAAATAGGAGAATCGCTTTTTTTAATGAACAAATTCAATCAAATAGCATACAAAGAGCTGATAGACTCACCGCTGCATACACGGCGGATAGCCTCAGCAAACATATCGGCAATCGAGAGCACCTTCACCTTGGCACATTTCTTTGAATAAGGAATGGAATCGGTAAAGATCATCTCTGTCAATGCAGACTGATCTACGCGCGTAGAAGCCGGGTCGGACATCACAGCGTGGCTGGCGATTGCACGGACAGACTTCGCTCCGTTCTCCATCATCAGGTTGGCAGCCTTGGTAATTGTTCCGGCTGTATCCACCATATCATCTACCAACAAGACATCCAAGCCCTCTACATCACCGATGATACGCATCTCGGCCACCTCATTGGCACGCAGACGTGACTTATGACAGATCACCATCGGCAAGCCCAGATATTTGGAATAGCTGCTGGCACGTTTCGTACCGCCCACATCCGGAGTGGCAATACACAAATTATCCAACGGCAATGCATTCTTAATATAATCCAGGAAGACCGTAGATGCATACAAGTGGTCAACCGGCACATTGAAGAAACCCTGAATCTGGTCAGCGTGCAGGTCCATCGTAATCAGACGGTTGATGCCGGCTGTGCTCAACATATCAGCAATCAGCTTAGCACCGATGGATACACGCGGTTTGTCTTTCCGGTCTTGACGGGCCCAGCCGAAATAGGGAATGACAGCAATAATTGAATGTGCAGATGCACGCTTAGCCGCATCAATCATCAGGAGAAGTTCCATCAAGTTATCCGAATTCGGAAAAGTGGACTGCACCAAGAACACATCACGACCACGAATGGATTCTTCATAAGACACAGAGAACTCGCCATCGGCAAAATGCTGGATGTTCATCTGTCCTAATGGACAATCTAAGCTCTTGCAGATTTTCTCTGCCAGATAACGGGAGTTGGTCCCCGAAAATACTAAGAATGGAGTTTGTGCACTCATTACTCGGAAATTTATCTTAAATGAATAGATTTGATTTATGCCGGCAAAGGTACTTAATTAAATTGAAACAATGTCCATTTCATCGATCAAATGTCGGGCACCGGCAAATTTGTCGATCAAGAACAGAACATACCGGATATCGACGATAATACTTCGTTGGTAGTCAGGCAGGTATTGAATATCACCGCCTACGCCTTCCCAGTTACGGTCGAAGTTGATGCCGATCAGTTCCCCTTTGTCATTCATCACCGGACTGCCGGAATTACCGCCCGTGGTATGTGTCGTAGCCGTAAAGGCGACCGGCATCCGTCCGTCACGCATCTGATAAGGACCGAAATCGTGTTGCTGATACAACTCTTTCAAGCGGACCGGTACGACAAACTCCCAATTTGTGGAATCCTCCTTCTCCATCACGCCCTCCAGCGTTGTCTGGAAACCGTATGTATCACAGTCACGCGGACTATACCCTCTGATTTGTCCGTACGTCAGACGCAAAGAGAAATTGGCATCGGGGAAATTGGCCTTATCGCCATACATCGTCAGCAATCCTCTGACATAAGTCCGGTGGGCAATGGCATAGCCGGCATCGAAATCCTTCAAGGCCTCTGTCAAAGCCTTTCCCTCCTCCTTCACGGAACGGGCAAAAGCGATCATCGGATCTTTTTCCAATGCCTTGACCGTCGGACGGGCCAAGAAGCGGTTAAACTGATCCTCACTGCCAAAGATCGATTGTGCGAAAAGAGCCTCCACAAAGGCTTCTACATCTCCCTTATAGAGTTGGTCAATCACCGCAAAATAGGCGGGCTGTGACTCGGCAGCCACCAATCTGCGATACTCTTTCAACAGCACTTTGGCAATCTTCCGATCCACCATCGGAGAATAATCCTTGTTGGCAAAACCATGATACGCCTTTTCCAGTTTGCGCAACTGCGCATCTTTCCGCGCCTGATCTTTCCCTTTCAGAGCCAGAATAAGCGAATCTACCTCTGTCGGGACCCGTGTAAACTCGATACCCCGCAACAGTGCCTCGTCCAACATCCAACTGCGGAAACGCAGATCAGCCCGGTCGGAGATGATCTGCTCCAGGCTTAACAGTGCCTCTTCGTAAGCAGGTTCGCAATTCTTACGGCCCCAGGCAATCAACTTGTCCTGCTCCTCCTTCTTGACCTGTTCAAAATTCCGTTTGTCAATGGCCCAGTTGCAACCGATCGCATTCTTATAGGCATTCTGCGAACCGGCATATTTGCTGGAATACATAATGCGGACCGCATCATCCTTCAACATCTCCTCCAACATCACCTGCTGGCGCAATTCGCGGATGTCGATCCGGACCCGGTTGTCGATGTCACGCCGTTCGGCCACCTCCCAAGAGGTATAATATTTATTGGTACGGCCCGGGAAGCCCATCATCATGGCATAATCATTCTCCTCGACACCGGCCAATGAGATCTTGAACCAACGTTTCGGATGCAACGGCACATTATTCTCTGCATAGGCAGCCGGATTGCCGTTGGCATCTGCATAAATCCGGAACACACTGAAATCTCCTGTATGGCGCGGCCACATCCAGTTATCCGTATCGGAACCGAACTTTCCGATGGAAGAGGGAGGCGCACCGACCAGACGGATGTCCGAATAGATCTTCTTCGTAAACATGTAATATTGATTTCCTCCATAGAAGGCCTTGATCTCTACTTCCGTACCCGGATTCTCCTGCAAGAACTTCTCGCCGACCTTCTCTTTGGCCAGTCCGTTCAGATATTTCGGAGAGAGGAAATTCATGCTGTTGGGATCCGTATCCTTCTCCAGCTCCTGCTTCACATAGTCGGTCACATCGTCAATCCGGTCAATAAAGGTCACGGTTAATCCCGGCGTAGGCAATTCCTGTTCGCGTGTGGCCGCCCAAAAGCCGTCTGTCAGATAATCATGCTCCACAGAACTGTGTTGCTGAATCGCTCCATATCCACAATGGTGATTGGTCAGCACCAAACCATCGGAAGAGACTACTTCACCGGTACATCCACCACCGAAAATAATGACAGCATCCTTCAGGGAGGCGGAGTCGGGACTATACACATCATAATCTTGCAGTTTCAGACCCAAGGCCTGCATTTCTGCAAATTTCTGCTGTTTCAACAAGGGCAACAGCCACATACCCTCATCTGCCACTGCGGGAAGCAGACACAACACAGCTGCTAAAGATAAAAAGAGTTTTCTCATTTGTATTAATCGTTTATCAAGTTTTGTTCCATGTGGAAAAAGGATGTTTTGTCAACATCGAATTATAGTATTTCCGGTCGCCCGTCACCTCCTGACCGGCCCAGTCAGGCATCTCAAACGCCTCCTCTTCCGAAGCCAATTCTACCTCAGCCACCATCAGCCCCTCGTTGGCACCGTGAAACACATCGACCTCCCATACATGCCGGCCTACAGGGACCAGATGACGGACCTTGTCAATGGCGTTGGGTTCACACAGGCGGAAAAGCTGTTCGGCATCCTCCAAGGAGAGTGGACATTCAAATTCATACCGGCTCAGCCCCTTTTCATCCGAAGGGCCTTTGATGGTGAGGAAACCCTGTTCGCCCCGAATCCTGACCCGCACGGTCTTGCCCCGTTCGGAACAGATGTACCCTTGTACAATCCGTTCCGAACGAGTCACCTGCGGCATGAAGTCGCCCTTCACCAGGAATTTGCGTTCAATCTCCTGTGCCATATCCCGATTCCGTTATTTGATCGTTACCATCGTCGCCCCGAAGCCATATTCCCGGAACGAGGCATCCTGATAGTAATAATTCTTGTATTTCGTTTTCAGTTCAGTCTCGATCGCCTTGCGCAATACCCCGTCTCCCTTGCCGTGGATAAAGACGATCTTCTGGCCCTTTTGGGCCGCATACTGCCGCAACACCTCGTGAAACTTTTCCAACTGATAGTTCAACATATCCGAATTACTCAATCCGTTCACATTGTCAAGCAGCTCATGGATGTGCAGATCCACCTCCAGGATCGCACTGTTGGTGGTTTTCTTCTTGACGATCGACTGCGGTTTGTGCTTTTCTATCCGGATCTTCTGCTGCATGGCCTCCTGCAGATCGGTAGCAGAGACCAGCATCTCCCGTTCCGGCAAATCGCCACGGACCACCGGATAGAGCAACGCACCTTCATCGAAATAATCATTCTCCATGAAACAGTGCAGCTTGTAGAACTTGATCGTATCTAAACGCAACTCTACCGAGATCGCATTCTTCAAAGAGAAGGGTTTGTCTTTCTTGAAGGCGATCAGCTGCACACAGACACGCTCCAGATCGTTCAACTCAGACTTGTCGAACTCCTCCAGGAAAATCTTCGTGTTCGGCTCAATCTCTCCGTGATAACGACTCATCCAACTGTTATTCTGCCGGTTCATGTAATTAAAGTACAGATAATAGTTGCTGTCATTCACGAAATAGGTCTCATAACCGGACTGCTGCAAGGTTTTCGGATCCAAAGGCAGATAGGCCAAATAGATGTTCAGCCGTTCTCCTTCGGGTGTCTCCTCTTCCGGTTCCGGCTCAGGTTCCGGTTTCTGACGGATCGGCTCTACCGGCACTTGTACCTTCGGACGATTGGCACTATGTACCTGCATGTCACTTTCTCCGACTACTACGCACTCACGAATCAATGCCGGCACTTCGAAACCGTCCTCATCTTCGACCATGACCTGGTCTTTGCCTTTGAAACTGCGTACAATGCCGCCCCCTGTGGTATTCAGGAAGCGGACTTTATCTCCCACTTTCATTGTCTTATTCCTTTCGTCCGATTGTTTTATCCCCGGAATCCGATAATCTCACGAACCTCACGCAACGTCTTGGCAGCACTCTCGCTTGCTTTCTCCGCACCCCGGCGGGCCACCTGCAACAGATAGTCCTCATCCGCCCGGATCTCCAGAATCCGTTCACGGATCGGTGCACAAAAGGCGTTGATGTCAGCTGCCAGCTGCTTCTTCATATCGCCGTAGCGGATCTCACAATTGTTGTATTTCTCGTTGAAATAGTCATACGTATCTTTGGTCGAGACGATTTCCATCATGGTGAACAGGTTGGCAATCGGTTCCGGCTTGACACTGTTGGGCTCCGTAGGACCCGCATCCGTCACTGCCTTCATCACCTTCTTCTTGATGGTCTTCTCGTCATCCACCAGATAAATGGCATTGCCTTCGCTCTTGCCCATCTTTCCGGAGCCATCCAATCCGGGCACCTTGATCGCCTTGTGTGAATAGTAGAAAGAGGCTGGTTCGGGGAAGAAATCGACACCGTAGGTCGAATTGAAACGGCGTGCGAAACGACGCGCCATCTCCATATTTTGTTCCTGATCCTTTCCTACCGGCACCTTCACTGCCTTATGGATAATGATATCGGCTGCCATCAATGTCGGATAGGTCAACAGGCCGGCACTGACACTGTTTTTATTACCCTCGTTGAAAATCTCACGTTCCACATCGCCCTCCACCGTATTTACACGGTCGATATGCAACTGCTGGCGTGCCTTGTCCTTGAACGAGGTCGTACGCATCAACTCACCGATACCGGCATTCATATTTAAATAAAGGTACAGCTCTGCCACTTCCCGCACGTCACTCTGCACATAGATAGTAGCCTTTTCCGGATCCAGTCCGCAAGCCAGATACTCGGCCAGGATGGTTCGTACACTGTTTCGGATATTTTCAGGATGCGGATGCGTCGTCAACGAGTGCCAGTCTGCGATGAAGAAATAGCAATTATACTCGTTCATCATCTGCAAAAAGCCTTTTACGGCACCAAAATAGTTTCCTAAATGTAAATTACCCGTCGGACGGATTCCGCTTACAACTGTTTCCATTTCAAGTATATATTATAATGATTCTACCTATTCGAATGCTTAAAGATGGGTACAAAGATACGACAATAGAGTTAGTTATGCACCAAGGTGCCGATGTTTTCTCCGCTCATCACCCGTTTCAGGTTACCCACTTGATCCATATTGAAGACAATAATAGGCAGATTGTTCTCCTTACACATGGTGGTGGCTGTCAGATCCATCACCTTCAAGCCACGTGCATAGATTTCATCGTAGGTGATCTCTGCAAACTTCGTGGCGGTCGGATCCTTCTCCGGATCGGCCGTATAGATGCCATCCACCCGTGTGCCTTTCAACATGACGTCCGCTTCGATCTCGATGCCGCGCAACGAAGAGCCCGTGTCAGTCGTAAAGAAGGGATTTCCCGTACCGCCGGACATTATCACCACATGCCCCTGTTCCAGCAGTTCAATGGCACGCCATTTATTGTAGAACTCTCCGATCGGTTCCATCCGGATAGCTGTCAGCACATTGGCTTTCACGCCCTGTGCCGTCAAGGCCGAACTCAACGCCAAGCTGTTGATGACCGTAGCCAGCATACCCATCTGATCGCCTTTCACGCGGTCGAATCCCTTGGAGGCACCGCTCAAGCCACGGAAAATATTACCGCCACCAATCACGATTCCCACCTGTACACCCATGGCTGCAATTTCCTTGATCTGTGTGGCATATTCGTTCAATCGGACTTCGTCAATGCCATACTGCTTGCTGCCCATCAACGATTCTCCGCTTAATTTCAAAAGGATACGTTTATACATAGAAATGAATTTTGAATTATGAATAATGAGTTATAATTTTGCGTTCACAAATATAAAGGAATTTAGAATCTATATGCGTATCGAAGAATATAATTATTCATTACCGGACGAACGAATCGCAAAATTTCCATTATCGAAACGAGACGAAT
>JBJECC010000002.1:0-19387 GCA_051870655.1 Parabacteroides sp.
AGGATGGGACCTGGTGAAGATGGAAGAGGTGTAAAGGAATGGAATTGTTTTCTCAATCACTGTTATAAACGCATGAAAATTTTTGCGGCACTACAAATATTTTTATCGGGGGACAATACAGCTTATGTTGTGCAACGGTTGTGCAAATGGAGAAAAACAAAAGGTGTAAAAAGTTGTTTACAACTAATTACACCTTTATAGTGGTGATCCGGGTGGGATTCAAACCCACGACCTTCAGAACCGGAATCTGACGCTCTATTCAGCTAAGCTACCGAACCAAAAGACGCTGCAAAAATAAGTATTATCTTTTAGAATAGCAAACTTGTGCTGAAAAATAATCATATCTTTGCACGCGAAAAACAGGAAGTAAAACAAACACAAAGCAATAAGCGATATGAGCTATTTAATTAAACCTGCTGGATATAAAGCACTTCTGAACCTGCCTCAGACCGAGATGGGCATCAAGAAGATCAAGGATTTTTTTCAGCAGAATCTATCGTCGGAGTTGAGGCTGCGCCGTGTGACGGCACCTCTGTTCGTGTTGAAAGGCATGGGTATCAACGATGATTTGAACGGAACGGAACGGGCAGTCACCTTCCCGATCAAGGACTTGGAGGATGCCAAAGCGGAGATTGTCCACTCGTTGGCGAAGTGGAAACGTCTGACGTTGGCTGACTATCAGATTGAACCTGATTATGGTATCTATACGGATATGAATGCCATCCGTGCGGATGAGGAGTTGGGAAACCTGCACTCTCTCTATGTGGATCAATGGGACTGGGAACGGGTGATGCGTCCGGAAGAACGGAACGTGGAGTTCCTGAAAGAGATTGTACGCCGCATCTATGCCGCAATGGTACGTACGGAATATTTAGTGTATGAAATGTTTCCGGTGATCCGTCCGACGTTGCCTTCGCAGATCTATTTCATTCATGCCGATGATCTGTTGAAGAGATATCCGACGTTGACACCGAAACAGCGGGAAGATGCCGTGACGCGTGAATATGGAGCGGTGTTTATCATCGGTATCGGTTGTCCGTTGAGTAATGGGGAACGGCACGACGGACGTGCGCCTGACTATGACGACTGGAGTACAGTAGCCGAGAATGGCCAGATGGGTCTGAACGGTGACCTGTTGGTGTGGGACAGCGTGTTGGACCGTTCCATCGAGCTCTCTTCGATGGGTATCCGCGTGGATCGGGAGGCCCTGTTGCGTCAGTTGCGTCTGGCTCATGCAGAAGAGCGTCAGCAGCTCTATTTCCATCAGCGGTTGCTGAATGGCGAGCTGCCGCAGAGCATTGGAGGCGGTATCGGACAGAGTCGTCTCTGTATGTTTTATCTGCGAAAAGCGCATATCGGAGAGATCCAGGCCAGCATCTGGCCGGAAGCGATGCGTCGGGAGGCACGTGAGGCCGGTATGTGGCTGATCTGATCATATAATAATAGTAGAACAATAAATTGAATCGGGTATGGACGTGAAAATGGAACCCAGCTGGAAAGAACGGCTGAAACCGGAATTTGAGAAAGCGTATTTCAAAGAGCTGATCGACTTTGTGCGAGAAGAGTATCGGACGCATACGGTCTATCCGCCGGGATCTCTTATTTTCAACGCCTTTGCCCATTGTCCGTTTGACCGGGTCAAGGTGGTGATCTTGGGACAAGATCCCTATCATGAGCCCGGTCAGGCGCACGGACTCTGTTTCTCCGTGCAGGACGGCACACCTTTTCCTCCCTCTTTGGTGAATATTTTCAAGGAGATCCAGCAGGATGTGGGGCAACCGATGCCGAACAGCGGCAACTTGCAGCGGTGGGCTGATCAGGGCGTTCTGCTGCTCAATGCCACACTGACAGTCCGGGCTCATCAGGCAGGATCGCATCAGAACAAAGGATGGGAAACCTTCACGGATGCCGTGATCCGTTGCCTGGCGGAAGAGCGTTCCCATCTGGTCTATCTGTTGTGGGGATCGTATGCCCAGAAGAAGGGGGCTGTGATTGATGCCAGCCGCAATCTGGTCCTTCGCTCTGCCCATCCGTCCCCTTTGTCTGCTTATCGTGGCTTCTTTGGCAATCGCCATTTCAGCCAAACCAACGATTATCTCACGACGACTGGTCAGACACCGATCGAGTGGTGATACTTTTCCGGAAAAGATTAATACCAGGTCTGTCCGTCGCGGTAGTTGTTACGCTTGTCATACTTCAGATCTTTCAGCAATGAGGAGCTGACCGCGACGGTGAATGAATAGGATTTGTAGGGGCCGACAGGCACTAAGCTGCCGGTCATCTGCCAACAGTGCATGTTTCGGGTGATGTTGCACGTCATGTAGGAGATCTTTTTCATGTCAAAGTCGTAGGTCGCATTGAAGTTGATGCGCCAGTTTTTGGTGGGAGTCAGACTTCCGTTGAAACTGAGCGAGTTGGTCACTTTGTATTTGTATTCTTTCTTGGAAGGGTCGAATTGTCCGTAGCCCAAACGCATGCTGTAACTGAAAGAGAGGCTCCAGGGTACGGAGGTCACCAGATAGCCATCTGCATCATACTCACCATTTTCCTTTTTCTGTCCCAATAGACGGCTGCCGGACTTCTTCGTACTGCCGTCATCAGCCAGTTCCTCCTCGTTTTCTTCACCTGTCTCATCGCCCTGCTTGGGTTTCTTTCCCGTTTCGTTTCCCTCCTCTTTGCCGAACCATTTCTTGAAGGTTTCATTGCTGAAAGTATAGGAGAAGCTCGTGCCGGTAGAACGTAAGCGCCCGAATCCTTTGCCGGCTTGCCAACGTGTCACGTTCTTCCGCACCGGATTGCCGTTGGCGTCGGTGTCGTAGGTATATGTATCAAATACACAGTTCAGATTGAGTGTATAACTTTTCGAGAGTTTCAGACGCATGCCCATGTTCAGGTCACTCCACTTGAAAGAGTCGGCGGCCATGTTGTAGCTCATGGAGAGAGACAGCTTGTCGATAAGGCTGATCTTCTTGAATCCGGTTGAGTCTTTGTCGGAACGGACCTTCATTTCGATGTTGTTGTCGATACTGAAGTTCAGACTTCCCGCCTTACCCCGTCCCGGCACGCCGTAAGTGTTGTGCGAATAGGGAGAATAGACATAATGGACATTGTTCCCGTAGGCATCTACATAATCGAACTCGTCATAGTAGCCATAGTGTGACGAACCGAAGTCCGGCTGTCCGCTGATGCTGATAGAGGGCTCGAAACGGTGACGGATCATTTCCACTTTGTTGCCCAAGAAGGGCAGCGGTTTGAAGAAGCCATACAAAGTTGTGGAGGCTGCGAGCGATGCGCTGTAATCATAGACCCGATAGAAGCCGTAAGTAGTGTCGCGTGGGACGATACGGCCCAGCTCCTCGTCATACTCTTGGGTAATCTTATTGGTGTACCACCGCTCCTTGTAGCTGAATGAAGGGGAGATGTTCAGATATTTCAGGAAGGTGAATGTCGCGCTGACCGGGATGGAGTGCTGCATGGCATTGCGCCAGTCCCGGATCAGATTGGATTTGAACAACAGGTTCTCCTTCGTACTGATGCGGTTTGTCAGCGTACCCGAATAACTCATGGAGACCTTTTCGTACCAACGCTCTTTACCGATCCGTTTTTTCCGTTTGAACGGATAGACACGGCTCATGGTGATGGTCATGTCCGGCAAGGTGACGGAGATAGAGGAGTCGCGTGTCACTTGGTTGACGTTCATTGTACCCGATATGGTAAAGGGGCTGTTGGCAAACCGTTTGGTGATGTTGATACTGGAGCCTTTTGTGTTGCTGTTCACATCGCCGTTGTAAAGGCTTTGTGTGTTGTTGCGGTCATAACTGCTGGTGGAGAAGTTGACACTGGCCGAGAAGGAGAGATTGGGGTTCGCCTTCGAATCCTGCGTGTGCGTCCACTGCAGTTTGAAGTCCTTTGACTTGCTGTAATCCGGCAATCCCTTGTCTCCCAGTTTGGTCACCAAATAGGAGGCATTGAAACTACCATTGTATTTGTACCGTTTCTTGTAGTTCGACTGGGCGGCCAATCCCCAGGAACCTTTGGTATAAACCTCGCCTGTCACAGCCAAATCGATGTAATCACTGAGGGCAAAATAGTAGCCTCCGTCGCGCAAGAAGAAACCGCGTGTACTCTCATCTCCGAACGTAGGGAACAGAATGCCGGATGAATAGGTGCTGGAAAAGGGGAAGAAACAGAAAGGCAGTCCCAACGGATAGAGCGGCACATCTTCCAGCACCAGATACACCGGTCCGGTCACGATGTTTTTCTTCGGCCTGACCTTGGCCTTGGTCATCTGGATATAGAAGTGGGGATGCTCATGCTCGTCGCAGGTCGTATAGCGGCCGCCCACCATGTTCATGGCATCGTCTTCCATCTTCTTGGTCCGTCCGGCTGTCACATATCCCTCTCCCTGCTGGGTGATTACATCGTTGATGAATCCCTTCTTCGTCTTGAAGTTATAGCGCATTTTCTTTGCTTCATACTCCTGGTCTCCGTCCTTGAAAAGCGGATAGCCGAATTCACTGCCGACCGAATCGAGACCGAACTTGGCGAAGACCACGCTGCTGTCCATGTTCATCTCAATGTTTTCTGCCTGCAGCTCGATTTGCTGGTATTTGACACTTCCGTCGCCGAACAGATAGGCCCAGTTGCCGGCTGTCATCACGATGGAGTCTGCCGCCTGATAGCTTACGGGTGCGTCCAATACCTGTCTGTTGGAGGTGGAATCGACCGCCAGCGTATCAGGTACAGCTGCCTTGTCAGCCGCCAGCGTCAAGCTGTCTGCTGAGGTGACAAGTCCCTGTGCGTGAAGTATTCCACTGCCCACTAAACTACAAAACAGGAGTATTAGGAATCTGTTTAAAATCGACATCATTTATCTCACCCGACGGTTACAGCCGGCAAATGTATAATAAATAAGTGATCCGTCCGGTTATTATTCCCCTAAAAAGAGTTTACACCAGGCTTCGAACTGAGCGAAGGTCTCCTCGCCATATTTGGAAAGACTCTTCTTGATTTTTTCGATCGGCTTTTCCTGCATCAACTTGGTTTTGCTGAAAAACTTGTCGGCAAAACAGATCAGTTGTTCTTCCAGCGTGACGGGACGGAAGTCCTGATGCGGCAATGGCAGCTGCTGTGTCTCGATCATCTGCAAAGAAAGGCCGGTGCCTGTATGCCGTTCGCAGACCCGCGCATGACGGGGAAACCCCTCCGCCCGCATCAGTTCGGCACCCAAATAACCGTGGCAGATGTACGGGGCATCTCCGTAGCAACCGATGGACGGTGCATTGCATTTGAAGATGCCAATGTCGTGCAACATAGCCGCTTCTTCGATGAATGTGAGGTCCAGTGACATCACCGGATGTTTCCGGGCAATTTCCAACGCCTTGTCTGCCACACTTCGGCTGTGGCTCACCAGAATCCGGTGGCCCTCCGAGCCCACGGGATAATATTTCTCTATCAGCAGTAAAGGATTCATTTTTCTACATCTAAAACGGCACAAAGGTAACGATTTAAGTGTAGAATAACTGTAAAAAGGCAAGGCTTTTGTTAAAAACGGAATGCGGTCTCGCAGCAGTTCAATGGAAATACATTACTTTTGCCTCATCTATTGATCAACGTATATGGAATTATCATCACTGACTGCAATATCGCCTGTTGACGGGCGTTACAGGAACAAGGTCGAAGGTTTGGCGGCCTATTTTTCAGAATATGCACTCATCAAGTATCGGGTGCGGGTCGAAATTGAATATTTCATTGCCCTTTCCGAATATTTACCCCAGTTGCGCGAGTTGGATACACCGGAAGTGAAGGCGTGGCTTCGTGATGTGTACCTTCATTTTACAGAAGCTGATGCATTGCGTGTGAAAGAGATCGAGAGTGTAACCAATCATGACGTGAAAGCTGTAGAGTATTTCATCAAAGAGAAGACTGATCATTTCTTGGCAGAGAAGTATCATGAATTCATCCATTTCGGACTGACCTCACAGGACATCAACAACACATCCGTGCCGCTCTCGCTGAAGGAGGCGATGGCAGAGGTCTATTTCCCGACACTGCAACAGGTGATTGACACGTTGAAGCAGTATGCTGAAGAATGGATGAATATCCCGATGCTGGCCAAGACTCACGGACAGCCTGCCTCTCCGACCCGTCTGGGCAAGGAGGTCATGGTGTTTGTCTATCGTCTGGAGCAGCAGCTGGCTTTGTTGAAGGCGGTTCCCGTTTCTGCCAAGTTCGGAGGAGCGACAGGCAACTACAATGCGCATCATGTAGCTTATCCGGAGCAGGATTGGAAAGCATTCGGCAACCATTTCGTGAACGATGTGTTGGGCCTGCAGCGTGAGGCTTGGACCACACAGATTTCCAACTATGATAATCTGGCGGCCATTTTCGATGGCATGAAACGGATCAATACCATCTTGATCGACCTGAACCGTGACTTCTGGCAGTATATCTCCATGGAGTATTTCAAGCAGAAGATCAAGGCCGGCGAAGTGGGTTCTTCAGCGATGCCGCACAAGGTGAATCCGATTGATTTTGAGAATGCAGAGGGTAACTTGGGTATTGCCAATGCGATTCTGGAGCATTTGTCGTCCAAATTGCCGGTTTCCCGTTTGCAGCGTGACTTGACTGACTCGACCGTGTTGCGTAACGTAGGCGTCCCGATGGCACATGAGATGATTGCTTTCAAGAGCCTGTTGAAAGGATTGGGTAAATTGCTCCTCAATGCGGATGCGCTGAGCCGGGATCTGGACCGTTGCTGGGCTGTTGTGGCTGAAGGCATTCAGACTATTTTGCGTCGTGAAGGTTATCCCAAGCCCTATGAGGCGTTGAAGGCTTTGACGCGTACCAACCAAACCATCACTGAACAGTCGATCCACGATTTTATCGAGACACTGCAGGTGAGCGAGTCTGTCAAGCAGGAACTGCGGGCGATCACACCGCACAACTATACAGGAATTTAACGTGTTTAGAAATAAGGTAACCGTGAGGTTATCGATTTATTAATTTATTATATAATTTTAGAGAAATGAGCACAGAAGAAAGAGATGAATCTCAGATGCGTCCTCAGAAGGTGGCATCTTCAGGTATCAGACGTGAAAACACAGACATGGAAGGTGAAAGAAAACCTTACAATCAAGGCTATGCCAGACCTGAAGGCGGTAACTATGAACGCAGACCTTACAACCGGGTAAATCCGGAGGGTCGTAGCTCTTACCGTTCGTATGATAACCAGCGTCCTGCCTATAGCAGCCGTGAAGGAGGCTATAGCAATCGTGACAATGGTTATGGTAGCCGTGAGGGTGGTTATGGCAATCGTCCCTCTTATGGAGGAAACCGAGGTTTCCGTGCACCGAATCGTGACAATGGCTATGGCAACCGTGAAGGAGGCTATGGCAATCGCGACAATGGCTATGGTAACAGACCGGCTTATGGTAACTGTCGTAACTATGGGAATAACGATCAACGCTCTTACAACCGTCCTTCTCGTCCCTCATATTATGAGGAGAGACCGGTCCGTTCTTATCAGCCGCAGGGCACTGGAGAGAACGACGGCGAAATCAAGAAGAAGAGACCGCGTGTAGGAGATGCACCGCACATGTCTTCGGGTTATGACAACCGTCCTATGGGTCGCCCGTCGTATGGTAACAATCGGGGCGGTGGCTATGGCAACCAGAATCGTCGCCCGATGAACAACCGAAACAACAATCGTCGTCCGTCCAACAATGGCGGTTACAATCCCAATGCCAAGTACAATGTACAGAAGCAGTTGAAGTACAAGGAGGTATTGGCTGATCCGAATGAACCGATCCGTTTGAACAAGTTCCTGGCCAATGCGGGTGTCTGCTCACGTCGTGAGGCTGACGAACTGATCCAGAAGGGTCTGATCACAGTCAACGGTCAGGTCATTACCGAGTTGGGTACCAAGATCACCCGTCAGGACAATGTCGTGTACGAGGGCAAGTCAGTTCAGATCGAGAGCAAGGTGTATATCGTGCTCAACAAGCCGAAGAATTGCGTGACTACCTCTGAAGATCCGCAGGAGCGTCTGACTGTCATGGATTTGGTCAAGAATGCTTGTTCGGAGCGTATCTATCCGGTGGGCCGTCTGGACCGCAACACGACAGGTGTTTTGTTGCTGACCAACGATGGCGATTTGGCTTCCAAGTTGACACACCCTGCATTCAAGAAGAAGAAGATCTACCATGTATGGTTGGATAAGGAGGTTGCTGTTGAGGATATGGAAAAGATTGCCAACGGATTGGAACTGGAAGACGGTGAGATCCATGCCGATGCAATCAGCTATGCCAGTGAGACAGACAAAAAGCAGGTGGGCATTGAAATCCACTCGGGCCGGAACCGTATCGTACGTCGTATTTTCGAATCACTGGGCTACCACGTGACGAAGTTGGACCGCGTTTATTTTGCCGGACTGACCAAGAAGAATCTGGGACGTGGCAAATGGCGTTATTTGAACGAGAAAGAGGTGAACGCGCTTCGCATGGGTGCTTTTGAATAAACAAAAAGAATAAGGGTAGCCGGCATGTAAGTACCGGCTATCTTTTTAATAGCAAAAAGAAATGGAAACTATCAAGAGAACAAAAATTGTAGATGTGCTGAAGAGCACGGCTTACGGTACGACCGTCAACGTCAAAGGATGGGTGCGTACACGTCGCGGAAGCAAACAGGTCAGTTTCATTGCGTTGAACGACGGATCTACAATCTATAATGTTCAGATTGTGGTCGATGTGGAGAAGTTCGGCGATGCCTATCTGAAACCGATTACCACCGGTGCCAGCATAAGCGTGAACGGTGTGCTGGTGCAGTCACAGGGGAAGGGCCAGAACGTGGAGATCCAGGCCACAGAGATCGAGATTTACGGAACGGCTGATCCGATGACCTATCCGTTGCAGAAGAAGGGCCACTCTATGGAGTTCCTGCGTGAGATTGCCCATCTGCGTCCGCGTACCAACACGTTCGGGGCTGTCTTCCGGATTCGCCACAACATGGCTTATGCAATTCATAAGTTCTTCCACGATAAGGGCTTCTTCTATTTCCATACGCCGATCATTACGGCCTCTGACTGCGAAGGGGCAGGACAGATGTTCCAGGTGACCACGATGAATCTGTATGATTTGAAGAAGGATGACAAGGGTTCGATCATTTATGACAATGATTTCTTCGGCAAGCAGGCCAGTCTGACCGTTTCCGGTCAGTTGGAGGGCGAGTTGGCCGCTACTGCGCTGGGACAGATCTACACGTTCGGTCCGACTTTCCGTGCTGAAAACTCCAACACACCGCGTCACTTGGCCGAGTTCTGGATGATTGAGCCGGAAGTAGCGTTCAATGACATCACAGACAACATGGAGTTGGCTGAGGAGTTCATCAAATATTGTGTACAGTGGGCTTTGGATAACTGCATGGATGATGTGAAGTTCCTGAACGATATGTTCGACAAGGAGCTGATCAACCGTCTGCAGGGTGTCTTGAAGGATTCGTTTGTGCGTCTGCCCTACACAGAGGGTATCAAGATCCTCGAAGAGGCGGTTGCCAAAGGGCATCAGTTCGAGTTCCCGGTTTACTGGGGCGTCGATCTGGCTTCCGAGCATGAACGGTATCTGGTAGAGGAGCACTTCAAGCGTCCGGTGATCCTGACTGACTATCCGAAGGAGATCAAGGCCTTCTACATGAAGCAGAACGAGGATGGCAAGACGGTACGCGCCATGGATGTGCTCTTCCCGAAGATCGGAGAGATCATCGGCGGTTCCGAACGTGAGGCTGACTATGACAAGTTGCTGAGACGCATTGAAGAACTGCACATCCCGATGAAAGATATGTGGTGGTATCTGGATACACGTAAGTTCGGTACAGTGCCTCACTCCGGATTCGGACTGGGCTTCGAGCGTCTGTTGCTCTTTGTGACGGGCATGACGAACATTCGTGACGTGATTCCGTTCCCGCGTACTCCGAACAATGCAGAGTTTTAAACGCATATAAGAACGTGCATACAAAAAACGCATTCCTGCGTATCCGTCAAACTGATAGGACGGATGCAGGAATGCGTTCTTTTTTTATTTCCACAAGCCGTGGAGATTGCAATACGCATACACGGCGACCGGGTTTTCCGGGCCGATGTAAACAATCGCCTCCGGTTTGTCTTTCAGATCCACGCGGATGCCTCCATGCTCCAGTTCCACATAAATGAATGCGATGTGATGTTCCGGAAGCATCGGATGGGCCGCACTTCCCACCGCTACTTTGATGCGGTGATCGTCCAGTCGGGTGACAACAGGCACATGCTTTTCTTGACTGGCGTCGATCGTGTTGGGAATCAATTCCTCCATTTTCTTCCCGCAACACATGACAGACACACCGGAGTCAATCACTTTCTGAATGATGTTGCCGCACTGGGCACATTTGAAAAACTTAACTGCCATAATTCTCTCTCTCCTATTTTATGTAAGTACATCTATAGAACAGAGAAAGAGGACGGAAAGTTCATTCGATCCGTTCCATCTTCACATAGCCGAAACGGGCCTCCTGACTGCCGGACTGATAGAGACCGGGACGTGAGATGCGGTCCCAACGTACCAGGGAGCGGGCTGTCTCTTCCGACAGTTGGAGGGCAACCTCTTGCCATGCCGTTCCGTCGCGGCTGATAAAGAAACGGCTCTTGGTGCCTTCCGTCACCTCCATACGCAGATAGGTCACGGGGGAGGGCATGGGTTGTGCTGCCAGTTGCTGTTCTTTTCCGTCCAGACAGATGCGGATGGCCACTTGGTCTGCCACGCAGCCCAGCGAGATCCAGTTCTGATCATCTCCATAAAGCGTGATTCCTTTCCAGCTGTCGTTCTGGTTCAGCACGACACTTTCCAAACGATAGTTGGCGGAGGTGGGACGCAGACAGAGAGCGGCTCCTGCCTTTGAGGCATGGATCGGTGTGCCCCAAAGAGCCAGTTGTCCCTGCCGGATGCGCGTCTGTACGGTACAGTAGGGATAGTTCCAGCTCCACTCTGTCCGGAGTTCCGGCGCCTCAAAGTGGTCACAGAAGTCAGCCACTGGCTTTTGTGCCGTTTCTGTAAAGGGCATGGGCTGGCTCAAGCTGGCATATTCGCCCGTCACGAAATGCGGCCACAGATCTTCACCGATCCGTAGCTCCTGCAAGTGGGGCTGGCGTCCTTGATAGAAGTCTTGTCCGGGGCAATAGGCGTGACAGAGATAGTAAAGACGGCCGTCCGGTGTGTCAGTCAATGTGCCATGTCCGATGGAGAGGACAGATTGGCTGCCATGGAGAATGGGATTGCCGGCATACTTTTCATAAGGGCCTTCCAGTCGTTTGGAGCGGGCCACGGAGACTGCATAGTCACTCTGTGGACCGCAACATCCGCGCACGGAATAGATCAGATAGTAATACTCCCCCTTCTTGAACCAGTGTTGTCCCTCCATACCCTGCCGCTCGTCGTCACGGAGCAGGCTGAACGGCTCGCCCTCTATGCGTAAGCCGTCGGCAGAGAGACGGGCCGCCAACAGTTCGATGGGGCGGTCGTCCAGTCCGTATGCTTTCCAGCTGATGTAGCGTTTCCCTTGGTCTTCCAGAATGAAGGCGTCGATAGCCTCTTTCCCAAACTCCACGACCGGGCCTTTATCCACAAACGGACCCTCCGGAGAGTCTGCCACCGCCACGCCGATACAGGAAATATTGTCTGCCTGTTTGCGGGCTGTATAATAGACATAGGTCTTTCCGTTGTACTGATACCATTCCGGAGCCCAGAAGGAGGATTTTGTCCAGGCGGGTTTCTCTGTAAAGACATGTCCGATCGGTTGCCAGTTGACCAAGTCAGACGAACGGAAAATCGGATAGTAGGGAGCCCATTCCGATGAGGTGCCTGTGGCATAGTAGGTGGATCCGTCGCGCAGGATGGAGGGATCGGCCACATCACCGTGGATGACGGGATTGGTGAAATAGTTTTCCTGTTGTGCCTGGACGGTCCAGGCGAGGAGGCAGGCTCCGATGAAGAGTAAGTTACGTCTCATGTGTAATCGCATTGTTTACCAATAAATCAAACCGGCTACTCCGCAGGCAATCAGGGCACAGCCGAGAAGCGCATAAAACCAGCGTGCACCCTTCTCTCCGAGATGGCGCACGAAAGTCATCGCTCCGTTGGTACGGAAAAACCATTCCATATTGAGAATGGAAGCGATGACGGAGAAAAGTCCCAGTCCGATGAACAGGACCAGCACGAAATATTCCGAAGGCTGCATGGCGTCAGTCGATAGTAACGGTTCGCGATCCGTCTTCGTTTTCTGAGATCGTTACGTTGACAACATCACCCGGCAACAGATCTTCGATCTTTTCCGGCCATTCGATGAAACAGAGCGCACCGCTGTAGAAATAATCTTCCGTACCGATGTCTTCCGCTTCACTCAATTTGTTGATACGATAGAAGTCGAAATGATAGATCAGTTCGCCGGTGGTGTCGCTTCGGTATTCGTTGATGATGGCGAAGGTGGGGCTGTTGATCACATCCTCAACACCCAATTCTTCGCAGATGGCCTTGATGAAAGTTGTTTTTCCGGCTCCCATGTGACCGTGGAACGCAAAGACAGTCCGGTCGTCCATCAGGGCGACAAACTCATGTGCCGTTTGGCGGATCGTGTCCAGACTCTCAATTTTCAGTGTGTTCATTGTAATGTACAAATTAAATTATTTCGGTTCTAATGTAATGAAAGGGACCAACATCTCCTCCATGGAGATTCCTCCGTGCTGGAATGTGTTGCGATAGTAGGAGACGTAGTAGTTATAATTGTTCGGATAGGCGAAAAAGCTGTCGCCTGTCGCGAAGATATACTTGCTGCTCAGATTGGGGGATGGCAATCCCACTTTTTCGGGTTCCCGGATCTCGAAGACCTCTTTGGGATTGTAGTTGAGATTCTTCCCCACTTTGTAGCGCAGGTTCGTGTTCGTGTTCTTGTCGCCGATCACCTTTTCCGGCGTGTTGACACGGATCGTGCCATGATCCGTGGTCAGAATCACCTTGCAGCCACGGGCCGCGATCCGCTTGAAGAGCTCCAGCGTGGAAGAGTGCTGGAACCAAGAGCGCGTGAGACTCCGATAGGCAGCTTCGCTCTGGGCCAGTTCACGGATCATTTTGCTCTCCGTACGGGCGTGCGACAGCATATCCACAAAATTCAGCACAATGACATTCAGCTGGTTTTGAGACAATGTCGCAATGTTATTCAGCAGCTTTTCGCCATATTGTGAATCGTGGACCTTGTTGTAGCTGAAGCTGTATTTCTTCCTGAACCGTTCGATCTGAGTCTTGATGAAGGGCGCCTCGTTCAGATTCTTGCCCTCTTCACTCTCCTCATCGACCCACAGATCGGGAAACATCTTCTCGATTTGCGAAGGCATCAGTCCGGAGAAGATGGCATTGCGTGCATATTGAGTCGCTGTCGGCAGAATGCTGTAATACAGGCTCTCGTCGAAAGTGTAATAGTCAGTCAGCAACTCCTTGACAACCCGCCACTGGTCGAGCCGGAAGTTATCGATCAGAATGAAGAAAACCTTTTCCCCTTCGTCCAGCAGGGGGAATACGCGCTTCTTGAACAGATCCGGACTCATCAGCGGGCGTTCAGCCGGATGCAGAATCCAGTCCGTATAGTTCCGTTTGATGAATTTGGCGAATGCCTTGTTGGCCTCCTCTTTCTGCATCTGCAGCATATCGGTCATGGCCACTTGGCTGCTCTCCAATTCCAGTTCCCAATAGACCAGTTTCTTATAGACCTCCATCCAGTCGTTGGTCGTAAGCGAGTCGTTGATCTGCATGCCGATCCGACCGAACTCCTGTTGATAGCCCACTGTCGTGGTCTCACTGATGATCACGTTCTTGTGTACATTCTTCTTGATGGAAAGCAGGAGCTGATGCGGGTTGACCGGTTTGATCAGGTAGTCAGCTATCTTGTTGCCGATGGCCTGGTTCATGATGCTCTCCTCTTCGCTCTTGGTCACCATCACGACAGGCACACTGGGCGCGATCTCCTTGATGCAGGACAAGGTCTCCAGACCTGTCAGGCCTGGCATGTTCTCATCGAGGAAAATGATGTCGAACACCTGCTCTTTGCAGCAGTCAATAGCGTCTTGGCCGCTAATGACCGGCACCACTTCATATCCTTTGTCTTGCAGGAACAGGATATGGGGTTTGAGCAGATCAATCTCATCGTCGGCCCAGAGCACGCGGTCTTTCTTTATTGCCATATCGTTTAGTCCTTTCTAGTTTTTCTTCATTGTGTACTCTTTCACACCCAGCGTCTTGTACGACTGCAACAGGGCTTCGTCATTGTCGGAGATGACCAGCAGCTTGTCATGCTCTTGCAGTTGTGTATTTCCCCGTGGGATGAAATAGTGTCCATCCCGTTTCACCATCACGGCCAGTGTATTGTCCGGCAGTGCCAGTTGGATGAGCTTGTTGCCGTGGGTAAGTACTTCTGCCGTGATGTCGATCTCGCTCATGGCGCTCTTGATCTCTTCCGGCAATTCGATGCCGAACACCTCTTTCCGTTCCGGCACATCCACCTGGTCCAGCCAACGGGCAGCCGAAGTGACGGTTGTACCTTGGATCAACAGGGAGAGGATTGTGATGAAGAAGACGATGTTAAAGAACTGTCCGGCATGTTCCAGACCGGCAATCAGCGGATAAGTGGCGAAAATGATCGGCACGGCACCGCGCAGTCCCACCCAGGAGATGTAGAGCTTCCCTTTCAGATCGAAGTTGCGATAGGGCAGGAGGCAGAGGAACACGCTGACCGGACGCGCCACCAGGATCATGAAGACACCGATGATGAGTCCGACGTGGGTGATGGGCAACAACTCATGCGGGTTGACCAGCAGTCCCAGCGTAAGGAACATCACGATCTGCCAGAGCCAGGCGAATCCGTCGAAGAACGTACCGATGGTTTTCTTGTGGATGATCCGTGCGTTACCGACCACCAGACCGGCCAGATAGACCGCTAAATAACCGTTTCCTTGACAAAGGGTCGTAGCGGAGAAGGTCAGGAAAGCGGTCGCCAGGATGAAAATGGGATAGAGCGATTCGTTTTGTATATTGATCTTGTTGATGACCCACACGGTGATCCGTCCGAAAATGAATCCGGCTACGGCACCGACCGCCAACTGGATCACCAACGAGAGGGCTGCGGCTCCGATGTCCATTCCCCCGCTCTGTATGTAGGTGATGAGGATCAACGTCAGCATGTAGGCCATGGGGTCGTTACTACCGCTCTCCAACTCCAGCGTGGGGCGAAGGCGTTGTTTCAGGTAGATACCTTTGCTTCGCAGGATGGAGAAGACCGAAGCGGAATCGGTTGAGGACATGACAGCGGCAAGCAACAAGGACTCCGGAAAGGTCAGGTTGTCAAACTGGGTGGACAGGCCGGAAATGAAATAGATGAAGGCGCCTGTCACGAAGGTGGTGGCCAATACGCCGATCGTGGCCAGGACCACTCCTTGGGCGGCAATGGGTTTCACCTCTGAGACTTTGGTGTCCATACCACCGGAGAACAGGATGATGCTCAATGCCAACATACCGATGAACTGGGCGGTTTCAGGACTGTTGAACTGAATGCCGAGTCCGTCGCTGCCGAACAGCATACCGACTCCGAGGAACAGCAACAGCAACGGCAAACCGAAGCGGTAGCCTGCTTTCCCGGCAAAGATACTGAAAATTAAAAGTATGGATCCTGTCAAAATGACGTGTTCGGGGTGTTCAAACATACTGCTTTATTTTTTATGATCAATATTCTGGCCCAAAGTTCGGAAACTTTTGTGACACTTCTCGCTTTTCTTGGAAACAAATTAGGGCCCCCGTAAGTTCTTTTCCCTCCTTGTTTTTGTTTGGGGACGTTTCATAGGCATGAAAGCCACCCGGCTGTCAGGGATGTAATGCACATGGCTGGGATAGCATTATCTGCTGATTTGCTTGGACTATTTTCGGATTTTTTGCGGACTAAAAACAGAATAACCATCTTTGTGCAAAAATAAATACAGCCATGACAATACAGCATTATATCGGATGCCTTATCGCATCTTTCGCATTTTCCAGCCTTCAGGCGGCGGACAAGGTCCTGTTTGAGGTCGGCAAGCAAGACCGGTCGGCAGCGGAGTTCTCGCTCTACCCGAACCTGTATGATAGCTTTTTGGCGCACCATGGAGGAGAGAAAGCCTACTATGTAGGTTACTCCACCGAGAACAGGCATTGGTCGTATGTCTTGCCCGGTCCGTTGGACGGATGGGCGGGAGGAGGCTATTGGGCCGGTTATCATCCGCGCCATTTCCCCTCCCTGTTTTTCCAGTTGGACCAGGTGGCGGCCAAGGGTGACTGCCGTTTGTCATGCTATTTTGCCGGTGTCAACGAGAAACATGCCACCCGCATCCGTGTCGAGATCAACGGACACCGCTTCGAGCAGGAACTGAAAGGGACAAACTCCGCCAAGTTCCTCTCGGGGGAAGAGTCCGGGCATCCGCAAGAGATCCAATGGACGTTTCCTGCCGCTTGGTTGAAAAAGGGCATGAACCGCATCCAGATGGGAATGGTGAAGGGCTCATGGGCCATCTTTGACTGCATCCGGCTGACCACCCCCGACGGCTGTCAGTTGGGTACGGCCTCTTCCACACTGGTACGTTCCGTGCAGGCGGCTCCGTTCGAATACGAGAAGGAGGGGCGGCGGATGCAACCGGTGCTGGTGGAGATGAATCAGTTCGACACGGCCCGCGAACTGACCTTCCAGGTGGAGGGATGTCCGGCTGTCACCCGGAAGGTGGAAGCCGGTGAGAGCATCCAGGAGGTGCTGATGCCTGCCGCCTTGTCGGACAGCAAAAGCGAGTCATTGAAGGTTACCGTCAAGGCGGGCAAGGAAGCGATCTATCAAGGCACTGTCAGCCGCAGCCGCCAACCGCTGCACGGCTATGCGGACGACGTGGATTTGCTGATGGGTACGGGCAACTCCCGCTGGATGTTCAAGCCCGGTCCCAGCCTGCCCCTCAGCATGGTGCAGATAGCACCGGACAATCAGGACGAGATCTGGAAAGCGGGCTATGAGTACACCATTGAGAACATCATGGGCTTCAACCATTTCAGCGATTGGACCATGACGGGATTCCTGATGCAGCCCACCTGCGGTGAGTTGCAGGTCGATCCGGGCCGCGAGGACTATCCCGACGAGGGCTACCGCTCCCGCATCGACAAGCAGAGCGAACGGGCGGAAATCGGCCGTTACTCTGTCTTCATGACGGACACCAAAATACAGGCGGAAATCACCGCTACACGCCGGGCTGCCTTGCAGCGGTACCGTTTCCCCGCACGGAAAGACGCACGCATCCTGATCGACCTGTTCACCCCGAACGAATACCCGCACAACTTGGTGGATGCCAAGGTGTGGAAGGTCAGCGACACGGAGATCGAAGGGGAGGCCACGTACTACAACGCCTTCACGGGCTATTCGCTGGAGCAATCCTACACGCTGCATTTCGTCCTGCAATTCAGCAAACCCTTCCAGTCGATGGGCGGCTGGGTGAACGAGGGCGTGAAGCCTGTGACCGGCTATATCCCCGTCTGGAACCGCAACCACCAGTTTGACACGGAAGCGGACATCCGGCACGACATCTCCTCTTTGGAGGGACATGGAGACATGGGTGTATTCTTGAACTATACCACGCAGGAAGGCGAGGAGATCCTGGTGCGTTCGGGCGTATCCTTGGTGGATATGGAGGGCGCACGGAAGAATCTGCTTGAGGAGCTGTCCGGACCCTTCGGATGGGACTTCGAGCGCGTGGTGGACAACGCCCGTACCATCTGGAACGACTACCTGGGACGGGTGGAAATCGAGACCGACGACTACCTGCAAAAGAAGAAATTCTACACCAATCTCTACCGTGCCTTGGCCGCCAAGGCCACCTGGAGCGATGTGGACGGACGGTTTGTCGATGAGATGGAACGCATCCGCCAGTTGGAGAAGACGGACGACTGCATTGTCAGCGGCGAGTATTGGAACACCTTCTGGAACAACCAGCCTCTTTTCAATCTGATCGCTCCCGAGATCTCCAGCCAATGGGCACGCTCGGCCATCCAGCTGTATCAGAACAGCGGTTGGTTCAACACCGATCCGGCCGGTGTGGAGCATACGGGCGTCATGGTGGCGATGCACATGGCCTCTCAGATTCTGGGGGCTTGGCGTAGCGGCATCCGCGACTTCGACATCCAGACAGCCTACGAAGGACTGAAAAAGATGCTGACCGTTGCCCCGCAGAAATACGAGGGCGGCGGTACCGTGGGCGTGGAGCATTTGGTGCCTTACATGAAGTATGGCTACATTCCTGCCCGCAAAGGAACCGTTTCGAATACAATGGAATATGCGTATGACGATTGGTGTGTCGGGCAGATGGCGAAGTTGCTGGGTAAGGATGAGGATTTCCACTATTTCAACAACCGTTCCGACAACTGGTCGCACCTGTTCGACACGGAAACCGGCTTCATCCATCCCAAAGACACGATGGGCAATTGGGTGACTCCGTTCGATCCCTATCACACACCGGGATTCACCGAAGGCAATGCCTTCAATTATACCTGGTTCGCCCCTCACAATCCGGACCGGCTCATCCGGCTGATGGGACGCGAACGGTTCGTGAACCGGTTGGACGAGGCCATGGAGAAATCCGCGAACGCCAATTTCAATGCGGCGGGTGACAACTTCTCGGCCTTCCCTATCAACCACGGCAACGAGACTTCGATGGAAGTGGCTTACCTGTTCAACTGGGCGGGAGCACCTTGGCTCACCCAGAAATGGGTACGTGCCATTCAGGAGCAATATTATGGCACGACTCCGTATGATGCCTATCCCGGTGATGAGGACTTGGGGCAGATGAGCAGCTGGTTTGTGATGAGCGCGATCGGTTTCTTCCAGATGGATGGCGGCTGTTCTGAAACGCCCGCCTACGAACTGGGCTCGCCCCGTTATCCGCGCGTCACGCTCCACCTGAACGGCCGGTATGGTCGGGGAGAGCAGTTCGTGATCGAGGCGCCCAATGCCTCTGCCGGGAACAAATACATCCAATCCATCACGTTGAACGGCCAGCCTTTGAAAGGCTTCCGGATTCCGCAGCAGGAGGTGCTGAAAGGAGGCAAGCTGATCGTGACAATGGGTGACAAGCCGGTGAGATAGTGGAGCCCGAAATCCTTCATTGGAACGCAACACGTTCATAACCTACTTGTTCCATCTCTGCAAGTGGGGACGTAATGTGTTGCACTCCAATGTTTTTCCAAACCTCGTGGTTGGGAATTCCCTTTTCTTCTTCGCCCTAAAGAGTATCATTCTTTCAAAGATCGCATTTGCGGTT
>JBJECC010000003.1:0-19286 GCA_051870655.1 Parabacteroides sp.
TGAAGATTTCCCGATAGAATCCATCCGCATGGGTGATGGCATGATACACCCCTTCACCCTTTTCGTTGAGCACAATGATTCTTTCCGATCCACAAATCCCCGAAGAGTTTGTCAAACTCCTCTTTCCGGGCCTTGTCATAGTAGGCCTGCATCATACTGATGAACAGACTCTTCCCGAACCGGCGCGGACGGATGAAGATCAGCGTACGCGCTTGCTCTTCCAGTTCCTGTATATACATGGTCTTGTCCACGTAGTACAGGTTATCTCTCCTAACTGTGATGAAATCGGACACTCCGTAGGGTATCTGTCTTATTGCGCTCATAACCAAATCATTTTGTTCTTATTGCAAATATAGATAAAATCCACAAGATTCAATCACGGCAGGATAAAAAGATAGCCTGTTGGATGGGCCAGCCTATCTATATTCACGAACAATGGGATTCATATACGGAAACCATACAATCTCTTGCTTGTATCGTCCAGCCAAGGCTGGACGGTCGATGAAGATATAATCATTGGCACTTGAAGTTGACTTCAAGCACCGTCCAGCCTTGGCTGGACGATAAAGGCAAGTACATAACAGAAAACAAAAAGCGACTAAGCCGTAAACTGAATTACGACATAGCCGCTTTCCTATATTATAGAGAGAATGATCTATCTGGCTGCCCGTTTGCGTTCCAACTCATCCAAGATGATTTTACGCATACGCATGCTGTTGGGCGTGATTTCTACATATTCGTCACCCTTGATGTATTCCAAGGCATCTTCCAGACTGAAGACTACCGGAGGAGCCAGAGATACTTTCTCGTCCGAACCGGAAGCACGCATGTTAGTCAGCTTCTTCGATTTCGTCACGTTCACCACCAAGTCATTCTCTTTGGTGTGTTCACCGACCACCTGTCCGGCATACACCTCATCACCCGGAGCAATGAAGAAACGGCCACGGGACTGCAGGTTGTTCAGGGCATAGGCATAGGCGGTACCGGTCTCCATGGCTATGATGGAACCGTTCACACGGCGCTCGATGTCTCCCTTCCACGGCTGATACTCCAGGAAGCGGTGAGCCATGATCGCCTCACCGGCAGAAGCGGTCAAGACCGCATTGTTCAAACCGATGATACCACGGGACGGAATCGTAAATTCCAGATGCATCCGGTCGTTCTTGCTCTCCATCATGGTCATCTCGCCTTTGCGACGTGTCACCATATCAATGATACGGCTGGAACACTCTTCCGGCAAGTTGATGGTCAGCTGCTCCACCGGCTCGCACTTCACACCGTCAATCTCCTTGATGATCACCTGCGGCTGTCCTACCTGCAATTCATATCCCTCACGACGCATGGTCTCAATCAGGACTGACAAGTGCAACACGCCACGGCCATACACCAACCAAGAGTCGGCTGAATCGGTCGGCTGTACACGAAGCGCCAAGTTCTTGTCCAGCTCACGGATCAGACGGTCATGGATGTGACGCGAAGTGACATATTTACCATCCTTTCCGAAGAAGGGAGAGTTGTTGATGGTGAAAAGCATCGACATGGTCGGCTCGTCAATGGCAATGGTCGGCAATGCCTCCGGCTCGTTGACATCCGCGATGGTCTCACCGATCTCGAATCCTTCGATACCGATGATGGCACAAATATCGCCCGACTTCACGGATTCCACCTTTGTACGTCCCAATCCTTCGAAAACATCCAACTCCTTGATTTTGGATTTGACCATGGAGCCGTCACGTTTACAGAGCATGATGTCCTGTCCTTCGCGCAATTCGCCCCGATGGACACGTCCCACCGCAATACGGCCTACATATTTTGAATAGTCCAACGAAGTGATCAGCATCTGCGAAGCTCCCTCCAAAGTCTGCGGCTCCGGAATAAACTCGATGATGGCATCCAGCAGTGCCGTAATGTCTTCTGTCGGCTTCTGCCAATCTTCCGACATCCATCCCTGCTTGGCCGAACCGTAAATCGTCGGGAAGTCGAGCTGCTCCTCTGTCGCATCCAGGTTACACATCAGGTCAAACACCATCTCCTGTACCTCGGAAGGACGGCAGTTGGGCTTATCGACTTTATTGATCACCACGATCGGTTTCAGTCCGATCTGAATCGCTTTCTGCAATACGAAACGGGTCTGCGGCATCGGCCCCTCAAACGCATCCACCAACAGCAGACAGCCATCGGCCATATTCAGCACGCGCTCCACTTCGCCTCCGAAATCGGCGTGCCCCGGGGTATCGATGATATTGATTTTATAACCCTTATAATTTATAGATACATTTTTCGCCAGGATGGTAATCCCTCGCTCGCGTTCCAAGTCATTGCTGTCGAGGAACTGGTCCGGCTCGGCCTGTCCTTCGCGGAAAAGCTTTCCGGCTAATAACATTTTGTCCACAAGCGTTGTCTTGCCGTGGTCCACGTGCGCGATTATCGCGATGTTTCTGATCTTTTGCATTGAAGACTAATTTATTGGGCGCAAAAATACAATTTTTTTACCACACAAGTAGATTTTTTACACTACTTTTGCCGTTCACTACAAGAAAGGCAAATGTTGAGAATAAAACGACTTTACACGTTCATGTTGCAGACTTTCCTGCCGTTGTTTCTGATGACGTTCGGCATCTGTCTGTTTATCGTATTGATGCAATTCATCTGGCGCTATATCGACGACATGGTGGGCAAGGGTTTAAGCATAGGCGTTTTAGCTGAACTGTTTTTCTATGCGGCACTCTTCATGCTGCCCATGGCGTTGCCCTTATCCATCCTGTTGGCCTCGCTGATGACATTCGGCAACTTGGGTGAACGGCTGGAGCTGTTGGCCATGAAATCGGCCGGTATCTCCCTACTCAAAATCATGCGTCCGGTGATGATTTTTTTGATCTTCGTCAGTATCGGAGCTTTCTATTTCCAGAATTATGCCATGCCGGTGGTACAGGTCAAGCTCTATACCCTGCTCTACTCCATGCGACAGAAATCACCTGAGCTGGACATCCCCGAAGGGGTTTTCTACAAGGAGATCACCGGTTTCAACGTCTATGTCAAGAAAAAGAACCCGCAAAACGGCCAGTTGCGCGACCTGATGATTTATGACTATTCGGAAGGATTCAACAACGCACGGGTGATCATTGCCGATTCCGGCCGGCTCAAGACTTCGGAAGACAAACTCTTCCTGGTGCTTTCCCTCTATAACGGAGAGTCATTTGAGAACCTAAAGAGCCAGGAGAAGCAACAGGGCAAGACGACGGCTGTACCGTACCGACGGGAGAGCTTCCAGACCAAAGACATCCTCATCGAGTTTGACGCCAACTTCAACATGACCGACGAATCATTCATGCAGAACCAGTTCGTGGGGAAAAACCTCGCCAGCCTGCAAAGTTCCATCGACTCCATGTCGTTACGGTTAGACAGCCTCAAGTCGATCCATTCAAAAGGGATTTACGAGACCTCCTACCGGAGGACGTTGAAGCAGGAGGAACCGGCAGAGGTCACGGATTCGACAGCCCTGCTCCCGGCCATGGTCATTCATTTCGACAGCCTTTATCAGGCACAGTCCGCCGGACGCAAGGCCACCTTGCTGAACAAGGCCAAACAGTTGGCAGAAAGTGTACGGACCGACTACTATTTCCGGGCTTCCAACATCGGAGACGAGGGCTACAAGGTGCGTCGCCACCTGACGGAGTGGCACAAGAAATTCACCCTTTCGTTTGCCTGTCTCGTCTTCTTCTTCATCGGAGCCCCGTTGGGAGCTATTATCCGGAAAGGCGGTTTGGGAGTACCGGTCATCATCTCCGTGTTACTCTTTATCTTCTATTACATCATCGACAACATGGGCTACAAAATGGCCCGCGATGGCGTGTGGAAAGCCTGGGAGGGCATGTGGCTCAGCTCGGCCGTACTCACACCCTTAGGTATTTTCCTGACATACAAAGCCGTGAATGACTCCGTGATCCTGAATGCCGACACCTATCTGAACGGCCTGAAGAATCTGGTGGGGAAACGGCAAGGACGAAAGATAGAACGGAAAGAGGTGATTATCTACACACCCGACTACGTGGCACTCATTCCCCGTCTGCAAGCCTTGTCGGCCGAAGCACAGGCCTATCTGCGTCAGCACCGCCGTTGGCTGAACTACTTCACGTTCTGGAAACAAGGCGGACGTGACCGGGCGGCTGAGACACTTTCGGAAGAGGTGGAACAGATCGTGGAGGAGCTGTCCAACTCCGACCAGAATCTGGTGTTGAACAAACTGATGGATTATCCCTTCATCGGTGGGTATAACCGTCTGAATGCAAGACTGGAAGGGAAAGCCGGACTGGCAGTCGGATGTCTGCTTCCGATAGGCGTCCCTGTCTATCTGTTGGCCACCTATCAGCGCAAATTAGTACGCCATGACATTCAGATGGTGTACAAAACCAGCCAAGAGCTACTGGAAATGCTGGAAAAATGATTACTTTTGCCCACATAATATCTGAAAATAGAACGTATGAGCAACATCAAATTAAATACAATCGAAGAGGCCATTGTGGATTTCCGAGAGGGTAAGTTTGTCATTGTAGTAGATGATGAAGATCGTGAGAACGAAGGTGACCTGATCATCGCTGCCGAGAAAGTGACACCCGAGAAGATCAACTTCATGCTGAAACATGCCCGTGGTGTACTTTGTGCACCGATCACAGTGTCTCGTTGTGAGGAACTGGATTTGCCCCATCAAGTGATGAACAACACCTCTGTGTTGGGCACGCCTTTCACTGTCACAGTAGATAAGCTGGAGGGTTGTTCAACCGGTGTTTCCGCTGCCGACCGTGCCGCCACAATCCAGGCATTGGCCGATCCCCATTCTACACCGGAGACATTCGGTCGTCCGGGACACATCAATCCGTTGTATGCACAGGACAAAGGTGTGCTTCGCCGGGCCGGCCATACGGAAGCAAGTGTAGATATGTGTCGTCTGGCGGGACTCTATCCGGCGGCAGCCCTGATGGAAATCATGAACGACGACGGTACGATGGCACGTCTGCCCCAGTTGAAAGAGATGGCCGATCAATACGGTATCAAGTTGATCTCCATTGCCGATCTGATTGCCTACCGGCTGAAGAAAGAGTCGATTGTGGAGAAGGGCGAAGAGGTGGATATGCCGACACTCTACGGACATTTCCATCTGATTCCGTTCCGTCAGAAAAGCAACGGTCTGGAACACATTGCCATCATCAAAGGAGATTTGAACGGGGATGAACCGGTATTGGTACGTGTCCACTCCTCTTGTGCCACAGGAGACATCTTTGCCTCCAAGCGTTGCGATTGCGGAGAACAGTTGCACAAGTCCTTGCAGATGATCGAGGCCGAAGGACGTGGTGCGGTGATCTACCTGAATCAGGAGGGCCGAGGCATCGGACTGATGGACAAGATGAAAGCCTATAAACTGCAGGAGGATGGTATGGACACAGTCGATGCCAATCTGTGTTTGGGTCATCAGGCCGATGAACGCGACTATGGTGTGGGTGCACAGATCCTGCGTCATCTGGGTATCACAAAGATGCGTCTCATCAGCAACAATCCGGTGAAGCGCGTCGGACTGGAAGCCTATGGCTTGTCAGTGGTAGAAAATGTACCGATTGAGATTGCCCCCAATCCCTACAACGAATTCTACATGAAGACCAAAAAGGAGCGTATGGGACATTTGTTGCACAACATCAAATAAAAAGCGAACCATTCAATAGTTAGAAATATATGCAAGTATCAGATCGTTTAGCAAGTCTCTCCCCTTCTGCCACGCTGGCTATGTCGCAGAAGAGCGGTGAGTTGAAGGCACAGGGTGTTGACGTGATCAACCTCAGTGTAGGTGAACCGGATTTCAATACACCGGACCATATCAAGGAGGCCGCCAAGAAAGCCATTGACGAAAACTTCTCCCGTTACTCTCCTGTGGCTGGTTATCCGGCATTGCGCAACGCTATCGTAGCAAAGCTGAAGAACGAAAATGGATTGGACTATACCGCCAATCAGATTTCATGTGCCAATGGTGCAAAGCAGTCGGTCTGCAACACCATCCTGGTATTGGTCAATGCAGGGGATGAAGTGATTATCCCGGCTCCGTTCTGGGTAAGCTATCCGGAAATGGTGAAACTGGCAGAGGGTAAACCGGTGATTGTTCCGGCTGGCATCGAACAGGATTTCAAGATTACTCCGGCTCAGTTGGAAGCAGCCATCACTCCGAAGACCAAGGCGCTGATCCTCTGCTCTCCGTCGAACCCGACCGGTTCGGTTTACAGTGCAGAAGAGTTGGCAGGTCTGGCAGAGGTGTTGAAGAAATATCCGGAAATCATCGTGATTGCGGATGAGATCTACGAGCACATCAATTACATTGGCAAACATAACAGCATCGCTACGATCGACGGCATGAAAGAGCGTACGGTGATTGTAAACGGTGTGTCCAAAGCGTATGCCATGACAGGTTGGCGTATCGGTTTCGTGGCAGGTCCGGAATGGATCGTAAAGGCCGTGAACAAACTGCAAGGTCAATATACATCAGGTCCCTGCTCTGTTTCCCAGAAGGCAGCCGAAGCAGCTTACACAGGCACACAGGAACCGGTAGAAACCATGCGTCAGGCTTTTGAACGCCGTCGTGACCTGATCGTGAAATTGGCCAAAGAGGTACCGGGCTTTGAGGTGAACAAACCGGAAGGTGCCTTCTATCTCTTCCCGAAGTGTAGCTTCTATTATGGCAAGAGCGATGGCACACGTACCATCCAGAATGCAGACGATCTGGCTATGTACCTGCTGGAAGTGGGTCATGTAGCTTGCGTAGGCGGTACTTCATTCGGTGCACCTGAATGCATCCGCATGAGTTATGCCACAAGCGATGAGAACATCGTGGAGGCGATCCACCGAATCAAAGAGGCTTTGGCCCTGTTGAAATAAGATCAGTCCTCATCAGGAATAGCGAATCGCGACTCAACCACCAGGGTTTGGGCCGCGATTCTTTTTTACACGAAAACGGATGTGTTATGCCTGAGTCAATTCCTCAATCTGCCGGAGTACCTCGTTGCTGATCCGTTGGCTGCGGCGGTAGAAGGCTGTTCCCCAAAGAGCACCGATCGTACCCCCGAAAACAATACCGCACAAAGAGGTATAGAAGAATCCCGGCTCTTTGACTCCGCTCATCAGATAAATCTCCGTAATCAGCCAACCAAGCCAACAAATCACAAAGGGAATGCTGAACCGGAGCCAGCGTGCCTGTAGCCTTTTCAGGCGGAGAACACGTTGGCTGGCCTGAATCAGGTCACCAGTCACCAGTTCGTCAGACCGCAGTCCCTTGTATTCCCAATAAGTATAGATCACCGCACCCAACAAAAAGAGAGTCGTCACGATACAGAAGGCGATTGACATGCCATGTGTCCAGTACATACTGACGCAGAAGGGAGTGGCGAAGACAGCGACCACACATTGGATCAAGGCACTGAAACCGATAGATTTAAGTTTGTCCCGCATGGTCCGCCGGATGATATTCTCATTGATAATGGACTGTTTGTTCAACTTCTCGCTCAACAAGTTCAGTTGCTGACGCATTTCTTCAAATTCAGTCATTTCCATCTGAT
The DNA here is from genome assembly GCA_051870655.1 of Parabacteroides sp. GTDB lineage: Bacteria > Bacteroidota > Bacteroidia > Bacteroidales > Tannerellaceae > Parabacteroides. Next base: position 7,593 of record JBJECC010000003.1, read on the forward strand.
AAGTTTCCATATTGATTGTATTATTATTGGTTTGACATGTTTTTTAATTCCTCTTTGATGCGAAACAGGCGCACACCGACATTCCTGGCTGTAATGCCGACGATGGCACCAATCTCTTCATAACTCAAATTCTCTAACCAGAGCAGTACGATAGCCCGGTCAAACGGCTTCAACTGATGGATGCGTTTGTGCAACAGCTGGATCTGTCGGGTGTCTTCATCCTTGTCCTTGAACAGATTGATCTCCATCGAAAGCGGTTCGGTGTGAAGCTTTTTCTTTCGGTCGTAAGAGATACAGGTGTTGAGGCTGACGCGCCAGATCCAGGTAGAGAGTTCGCTTTTCCCCTGAAAAGAGGCATATCCTTTCCACAAATTGATAAGGACCTCCTGAAAGAGATCGTTCACCTCATCGGTATCCTTGGAAAACATATAGCAGACCGTATAGATGGTGCTTTTATGCTGTTTGACCATGTGTGTAAATTCCGTTTCCGTTGTTTTCATGCTATTGTTGATTTTTAATTTCTACTCGTTAGACGCAAGAGCCGTTGGAAAAATTACATCAAACAGGAAAAATAATCATCATTTCTGTCCAAAAATTCTACTTTTGTAGCAGAGATCATTCTTAATCACAAAATACCATGTCGTTACACTCGAAACAACTGCGTGCCATTGTCCTTTTTGTCTTCTGGACAATCGCTTCTTCCTGCACACAACTACGTGTAGATCAGCTAAAAGTAGAATATATGGAGAATCCGTCCACAGTAGATGCCCTGCATCCGAGATTTTCCTGGGTCAATCTGCCTTTGGATGAGCAGGCCCGCGGACTCCGGCAGAGCGCCTATCGGATTGGGGTAGCCTCCAGCTTGGAGAAGGTGAAGGCAGGGAACTATGATGTGTGGGATTCCGGCAAGCAGCCGTCAGAGGAGTCGCACTTAGTGCCCTATGCAGGCCCGGCCTTGCAATCGGGAGCCGACTATTATTGGCGGGTACGGACATGGGATCAACAGGGACATGCTTCGGAGTGGAGTAAACCGGCCCATTGGGGCATGGGACTGTTGTCAGCCGATGCGTGGAAAGCACAATGGATTGCCTCGAAACAGGATGATGGTGGGGCTCCGCTGTTCCGTCAATCGTTTGATTTGCCACAAGCCGTTCGTCGGGCAAAGGTGTTTATCTGTGGGCTTGGATTTTATGAACTCTATTTGAACGGCCAACGGATCGGTGACTATTATCTGGTTCCGAATGTCAGCAATTATACCCGAAGGGATACGTTGGAACGGACACCTCACCTGGCCATGACCGACCGTTTCAGTGGTTATCGGGTGCTTTACCTGAGTTATGATGTCACACCGTTCCTGCAATCGGGGAAAAATGCATTAGGCGTTGTATTGGGCAACGGATTCTACCAGCCGGACAAGTCGATTGCCAGTGTGTTCGGTCATCCCTGTGTATTGTTGCAACTGGAAATCACCTTCACAGACGGTACCCGACAGACCCTCGTCAGTGACGGAAGTTGGCTGACAAAACCCTCTGCCATCCGCTACAACGGGATCTATCAAGGAGAGATCTATGATGCCAACGAAGAAACACCGGACTGGGCGCTTGCCTCATGTGATGAACAGGGATGGACAGCCGTGGATGTGGTGGAAGGCCCACAAGGGGAATTGACGGCCCAGACCTCTCCATCCGATAAAATCATGGAAGTCCTTCAACCCTGTTCACTGACCGCATTGGAATCGGGAGACTATGAGGTGGATTTTGGGAAAGAGATTGCCGGATGGGTCCGCCTGAAAAACATACAGGGAGAGAAGGGCGATACCTTGCGCGTGACATATATCAGTGAATCACCACAAGGCAACCAACAGTATATTTACAAAGGAACAGGGTTGGAGAATTATGCCCCACGATTCACCTGGTTCGCATTCAGCAAAGCCATCATTAGCGGGGTGAATCAACTGTCAGCCGAGAATATACAGGCAGAGGCCGTTAATACGGAGGTGCATTCTGCCGCTGATTTTTATACTTCCAACGAACTGTTCAATCAGATCCATTCGATTTGGCGCCGTTCGCAACTGGACAATATGCATGGCTGTATTGCCAGCGACTGTCCGCACCGGGAACGTCTGCCCTATACGGGGGACGGGCAGGCAGCTTGTGCAACCGTCATGTGCAATTTTGATGCAGCCGCTTTTTACCAGAAATGGATCCGTGATATGCGAGATGCCCAAGACCGGGAAACCGGCTATGTGCCTAACAGTGCTCCGTGGCAACCGGGATGCGGCGGTGGTGTCGCCTGGGGTGCAGCCATGAACCTGATGCCCTGGGAGTTTTATGTACAATATGGAGACAAGGAGCTGTTGGCTGCCTGCTATGAGCCGATGAAAGCCCAAGTGCGTTGGATGCAACGGTGGCAACGTCCGGATGGAACGATGCACCAACAGCGGGCCAATGCCGGATCAGAGGAGCCCTTCTACTGGTTCAACTTGGGCGAATGGTGTCCCCCTTACGGATTGGTGCCAGATGATTTGGTCCACACTTTCTATCTGTGGCAGTGTGCGGACTTCACGGCCCGGGCAGCCCATGTATTGGGACAACAAGCGGATGAAATGGCATATCACACACTGGCCGAGGAGGTCAAAAAGGCATTCCATGCCCGATATTACGATCCGGAGCAGAAGAGTTATGGAGATTTTGGCGGGAATGTCTATGCGTTAGCCATGGGGGTACCGGACGAGCAACAGCAAGCGGTTGTCGAGAGTCTGCGAAAGGAGATTGTCGAGACCCACGGAGGACACATCCACACCGGTTTCTTGGGAACCAAATATTTCTTTGAAGTCCTTTCCGCGTATGGACTGCATGAGGTAGCGTATGAGGTGATGAACAAACGGGATTTCCCCAGCTACGGACACTGGATCGAACAGGGGGCTACGACAACCTGGGAACAATGGGATGGAGGGAACTCACACAATCACCCGATGTTTGGCAGTGGGTTGACCTGGTTTTACCGTTGCTTGGCAGGTGTCCGTCCTGTCGAGTCTGCCCCCGGTTTCCGCCTGATACAGATCCGCCCCTATCTCACAGAGGCGCTTCCTTCGGTCCATTATGCCTACGAGACCCCCTATGGTCCAGTCGTATCTGACATCAGACGGCAGGACAATGAGTGGATCCTACAGATCACAGTGCCCGTCGGCAGTCAGGCAGAGCTGTATCTGCCGACGGATGCACCGATCTTGGAGTCCGACAAACCCTTGGAGCAGGCACGTGGCTGCCAGTTGACGCATCAAAGCGCCGGACAGACAAGGCTTACACTGGAACAGGGACAATATCGTTTCCGGTTCTGATCCGGACTCAATGGACCAAGAAGACCTGTTTGAATTGTTTTACCTTGCCTTCAGGATGGTAAAAGGTGATATATAAAATGTAGGGGCCCGGATGCAGGCGGCTGCCATGAGTACCGGTGCCATCCCAATGCAATTCGCCATAACTGCCCACCCACTCATGATTGGCAAGGGTGGCCACCCGTCGGCCGGCTGTGTCAAACAGATAGGCCTGGCAGTAATATCCCGTCTCATCCAACCGGTAAACAATCGAGTAGCTGTTTGTCAATTCGGAGAAAACAGGTGCTTCGATTCCGGTTGGCTGCTCCTCCGCATCAGGCTGTGACTGGACTGAATTGGCATAACCCGGTGTACCAAAACCGGCAGCTGGGGTGGCAGAGCTCCAGTTGGCGGGAGACTGGCTGTCTGCCTCACTGTCAATCCGTTCCAAAGCGACTCCCTTCTCATTCCGAAGGCCTGCCACATGCCATTTCTGGCTGTATGCCACTTCATCAATCACCTGTTGATCTCCCCGTCGGAAAAGGACAAGATCGCACGTGGTGTTGACCAAGATCGGCAGTTTCAATTCATGCAACACAGAGGCATCCTGAATGGTATAGAAGGAGGTCACGCCCTCTATGTTTTTACTCAACAAGGCATAACCATACGGAGCCATCTCCTGCTGGATAGAGGAGAGCGGATACTGTGTGCTGAGGGACCCATCACTTTTACGGGTGGCAAGGATCAGCCCTCGCAACGACACATAACGGTCTGTACGATTGTAGAGTTCGATGTATTCACTGCCACCGGTAAACGGATCCGGCAACAGTTCATTGAATATAATCTCTTTGGGAGCAATCTCATACCCATCCGGCAGGTCGGGTGTGACCGGTTCATAAGGTGACTCCGGTTCGTCAGGAGTCTGCGGTTGGTCCGGTTGCGGGGTTTCCTCCTCCAAAGGGAGCGAATTCGTCGTTCCCGGTGTGCCTCCAGTGGGATCGGAAGAGAGATACCACTCGTTTCCGGTCCGTTCCCATGCCTTTCCGGCGGTAGCTTTGGCGTACGTGACCTGATCGACTACACTGCCATACGCATCCAACAGCTGCAATGTCTTGCCTTGGTCATTGAGTGCCGGAAACGCATCAATCGACAGATCAAGACTCCCCACAGCACAATCCATCGGTTTTTGTGTGTGGTGTAAGACGGCATAGCCACCGGCAGGCAGTGTCACATCCGGCAGAGTCTTTGTCTTTTCACCTGTCAGGAAACGGCACTCTGCCAAAGCATAGGCCTGCTCCGAATGGTTGTATAACTCCACATATTCCGGATAGAGACTTTCACCCGGTTTGGCCATCACCTCATTGATGAGAATGGCTCCGGCAGGAATGGCTGTGGGCAGGTCTGGCAGTTCCGGTTCAGCTGGTTGTTCTGGTTCAGCTGGTTGCTGAGGCTCTTCCGGCAGTTCCGGTTCCTGAGGTTCATCCGGCTCCAAAGGTCCGTCAGGTTCCTGCGGCTCACTCGGTTCTTCAACAGCCACATCACTGTATTCCCGGATAAACACCTCCTCCACATATTTATCCGTAGCATGTTTCTGGCTGAAATAGAAGGTGAGCATGAAATGGCCCGTCCGGTCGCCTGAGAAACAGTTAGCCACTTCAAACTCCTGCTGATAGGCAGCCTCGTCTGCCCGTTTGCTGAAGACCACACAACCACCTGACGCATCCGACACGACACGGACCGTAACAGCCACATTCTCTTCAAACAGATTCTCCCGACCGGCAGCGAGTACCTTCACATCGCCCTCATCGACCTGTGAACACAATTGCAGCCGCTTCTTGCTATACCCCAAACGCAGGAAGAGAGCCTCTCCCGGCCACTTGGGATCTGCCTTACGCGCGTACATATATATACTTATGTAATTGTTGTAGGTCCATTTGTAATCCGAACGTACCGTACAACGCCATTCGTTCGACAACTGCCGACAGGAGGGAATGGAAAGCGACGAAGGAGATTGGGTAGGCAGAGCATTTAATTGCAGAGTACCCGTAAGAATCCTAAAATGATCGACTTGCCCTTGCCAGGGATAAGCGGATGTGACATCAGGTCCTTGAAAGGATTCTTGAAGTTGTGCCGAGAGGCAGACCGGTAGCCAGAAGGCTAAAATAAAAAAGATTTGTTTCATAGCGTATATGATTTGATTAATATTACGTATCTTTGCGCCCAATTCGGACACAAAGGTAGAAGAAATGTCTGAGAAAACAAATTTAATCGTGCATAAAAAATGAAAGTAGCAATTGTTGGTGTTAGCGGAGCCGTAGGACAGGAGTTCTTGCGTGTACTCGACCAAAGAAACTTCCCGATGGATGATCTGGTGTTGTTCGGTTCATCCCGTAGTGCCGGACGTGTTTATGAATTCCGTGGTAAGCAGTACACCGTCAAGGAATTGAAGCATAACGACGATTTTAAGGGAATTGACGTTGCTTTTGTTTCTGCCGGAGCCGGAACCTCCCGTGAATTTGAAAAGACCATCACGAAATTTGGCACAGTGATGATCGACAACTCCAGCGCATTCCGTATGGACAACGATGTTCCTTTGGTTGTTCCGGAAGTGAATCCGGAAGATGCTTTGGACCGTCCGCGTAGCGTGATTGCAAATCCGAACTGTACCACCATCCAGATGGTCGTAGCGTTGAAGGCCATCGAAAAGATTTCCCATATCAAGCGCGTACATGTCTCTACTTATCAGGCTGCCAGTGGTGCCGGTGCTACGGCAATGGCCGAACTGGTCAAGCAATATGAGCAGTTGCTGAAGGGTGAACAGCCGACCGTGGAGAAGTTCGCCTATCAGTTGGCTTACAACGTCATTCCTCACGTAGATGTGTTCACGGACAACGGCTATACGAAAGAGGAGATGAAGATGTTCAACGAGACTCGCAAGATCATGCACTCCGATGTAGAGGTAAGTGCTACCTGCGTACGTGTGCCGGTGATGCGTGCACACAGTGAAGCGACTTGGATTGAGACGGAGCGTCCGATCAGTGTCGAAGAGGCACGTGAGGCATTTGCCACGGGTGAAGGACTGGTATTGATGGACAATCCGGCTGAGAAAGAATATCCGATGCCGCTCTTTATTGCAGATCATGATCCGGTTTATGTAGGCCGTATCCGCAAAGACCTGGCTAACCCGAACGGATTGACTTTCTGGACTGTCAGCGATCAGATCAAAAAGGGTGCTGCACTGAATGCCGTACAGATTGCCGAATATCTGTTGAAAGTAGGAAATATCAAATAAATAAACTATCAAACAAACAAAACGACACCGGTTGTTTCTCCGAAGAGATCAGCCGGTGTTTTTTTATGCGTGACCCTTCCACTTCCGATAGATCTTCTTGGAAATGAACTCCCAATCCTGTCGGTTGGGCAGAAACTCATGCCAGGCTGTATGGGTCTGACGACGGAAAACACTGAGCGAGAAAAACAGCATCGCACAAAAGGCAATGCTGGTACTGATGGCTGAACCTACAATGCCATATACAGGAATCAGCAAAGAGCCGCTGATCAACAACGTGACCAAACCGACAAACGAACTGGCCGCACTGTAACGGATTTTGCCGCTACCGATAAAATAATGTCCCACGACACTGTTACAACCGAGTGCCACAATGCCGCCCGACAACCCGATGATGATCCGGCGCATTCCGGTAAACTCTTCACTGAACAGATAATCTGTATAAACCCATTCCGGCACACACAGAATGGCTCCAGTCGCCAACAGCAACGCCACACCTGTCAACTTGAACAACTGCAACGTGATCTGCCGCTGTTCCTCCGGATCAGGCGTGCGGGCAATACGGCTATATTCGATGTAACTGACGCTACGACTGATATGCCAGACACTTTCCGATACCTTCGTGCCGGCATCCAACAGACCGACCCCTCCCAGTCCGGCTAACCGTTGGATCAGGAAATAGTTGAGGCGCGTGGTGCAGACCTCAGCCAAGTTGTCGGCACCACTCCACAGTCCATAGCCGAACATCTCCCGCAACAGAAGCGGCAGACGGGGAGCCATGTGATCCGGTTCAATCCGTTCCTGCCGCAACAGGGGACCCACCAACCACAGGCTGACTAAAAAGGCCAGTCCGTTGGTCACATACAGGGCATTGACATAGGACCCGACATGCCGCTGCTGTAAAACGACATAACAAAAGAGAAGTACGAAAAAGAGCAATCCGCCCTGCACAATATACACGATATTGAATCCCTTGATCCGCTCTTTGCCCAACAGGAAGCGGGCATTGGCCGTCGCCAAAGAGTTGAGGACAGACAGGAGATAGATATCAAACGCATACCCCGCAGGCAGAATGCCTGTCAGCTGCATAAAGAGAAGTGCACCGGCAGAGCCGATCCCTGTCCAGACATACGAAGGCAGGAAAATGGCCCGCATGGAATAGCGGTTCATGAAATAGACCAGCGTATTTCCACACAGTACACTGTTGAAGATGACAGCGATATTCACCGAAGCTACGATCAGGCCGACCAGACCGACGCCCTCCACACCCAACACCTTGGCATTGACAAAGATCAGTGCCAAATTCAGCAGGGCAATCGCATAACGGGTCCCGATCGTGCCTAAAATCTTCTTCAGCATACCAATTGATCCAACAACCTTACATACAGATCAATCGCTTCCCGAATCTCCATCAGTTCAATGTATTCGTCGGCACTGTGCGAACGGGCAGACTGTCCCGGTCCCATCTTGACGGAAGGGAACGGCATCAAGGCCTGATCACTCAACGTAGGAGAGCCGAAGGGTGTACGTCCCATCATCAAGGCCCGTTGTACAAACGGATGATTCATATCGGTCCGAGTGGAATTGAGACGGAAACTACGCGCTTTGACTTCACAATGAACCTGTTGGCAGATCAACTCATACAGTTGTTCGTTGCTGTAACACTCGTTGGAGCGCACATCCACCGTGAACTCACACCTGTCAGGCACCACATTGTGCTGTGTACCCGCATGGACAATGGTCACACTCATCTTCACCGGCCCCAGAAAATCACTCTGCTCCGGGAACTGATAGTGCTGAAACCATTCCATATCCTGCATGGCTAAATAAATCGCATTGATTCCTTCGTTACGGGCCGCGTGTCCCGACTTGCCGGTAGCGACACAGTCCAGCACCATCAATCCCTTCTCGGCTACAGCCGGCTGCATCCCTGTCGGTTCACCGACAATGGCAAACTGGATCGGCGGAAGATAGGGAATGACACTTTCCAATCCCTTCTTTCCGGAAACCTCCTCCTCGCAAGAGGCCAAGAAAATCAGATTGTAGGGCTGTTCCCGTTGGGTCAGCAGGGAGAAAGCGGCATAGAGCGATACGACACTGGCCCCCGCATCATTACTGCCCAGTCCGTATAACCGATCCTCCTCTGTCTCCTCCGGCGTAAAGGGATCTTTGGTCCATCCCGCCACCGGCTTCACCGTGTCGATATGTGAATTAAGTAACAGAGTCGGCTTGGCCGGATCCATAGAGGGAGAAGAGATCCACAGGTTATTGCCTAACCGGGAGACCTGCTTGCCGGAACGTTTCCATTCGGCCTCTAAAAAGTCGGCCACCTCTTTCTCGTCACGGCTCACAGAGGGCCGGGCGATCATTCCTTTCAATAAATCTAACGCTTCGTAGTACATACGCCTGAGTTTAGAATGGTTGCCTTATCCTGTACCAACTGCCGTTGCAATGCCTCCAACGAGTCAAAGCGGATATTGGCCCGGATAAAGCGTAAAAATGAGACGGTAATAGGGCGATCATAAATATCGCCTGAGAAATCAAACAGATGCACCTCCAGAGAGACATGGTCTCCATTATGCAGTGTCGGGCGATTCCCGATACAGAGCATACCGCAATAGGTTTGTCCCTCCACCTCCACCTGTACGGCATACACACCGGCACACGGCAATAGTTTGTCTGTCTCGCTGACAGCGATATTTGCCGTAGGAAATCCCAATTGCCGCCCGATCTGATACCCTTTGACCACATATCCCTGCAACGCATAGGGATATGTCAACAGTCGGGCTGCCTGTTCCACCTGGCCCTCACCCAGCAAATGGCGGATAGCCGAAGAGCTGACGGCAGCCTGCCCTTCATCATAGGCTGTCGCCTGCACCACCTCCATATTCACCTCCCGTCCATACCGAACATAATCTTCGAATCCCTCAGTCCGATTGTGTCCGAACCGATGGTCATATCCGATCAGCAGGGTACTCACCCGCATCTGCTCCGCCAGGATCGTCCGGATAAACTGTTGTGCGGTCAGTTGCGACAACGCAGGAGTGAAATCCAACACACAACAATAATCGATGCCCGTTGTGGCCAGATGGTGTAGTTTTTCGTCAAATGTATTGAGCAGTTGAGGCTGATAATCTGAGTGTAATACAGCACGCGGATGTTTAGAGAAAGTGATGACAGCTGTAGGCAACTGCCGTTCGTGGGCCACACGCTTCAGTTCTTCGATCAAAAAGCGATGTCCCAGATGGACACCGTCAAAGAAACCGATGGTAGCCGCCAGCTTCTCTCCCGTTTCAATCTCCGTGTTTTGTATGATTCTCATGATTTGTCGATGCTTTCTCTGTTTGAGAGGACAAACATACGGAAAAACCACGGAATAACCTGCATTCTTCCACTCCTAATTCCTTACGAGCCTTTGACTCACCTCCTTGCTTCAATCGCTCATCGTCCATAGTGAAGCCCTTTTGGATGTATTCGTGCAGCCGTTCTGTCGCCCATCTTCTGAAGCGTGTCGCCACCTGCGACTGCACGCGATAACCCAAGGCAATGATTACGTCGAGATTGTAATGGGCAATATTGCGTTGCACATTACGTTTACCCTCTTGGCGAACTAATAAGAAATCCTTATAAGTTCGATCTTCCTGTAATTCATCGTCTTTATATATGTTTTTTATGTGCATTGATATATTCTCTTGCGTAGTATCATATATCTCCGCAAGCTGTGCCTGCGTGAGCCATACGTCTTCATCTGAAAACCGTACGTTCACCTTGGTGATACCATTGTCATCTTGATAGATGAGTATATTGTTTTCGTTTTGTTGCATAATCCGTGCTCACATAGAGAATTAGGGACACTATTCTGCGCCTTCTTGCATTCGAGCGTCACCCGCTCGCCTGATGCCATTATCTTTTTTATGTCAATGTTCATATCCTTCTGTTTTATTATATAATTGCATTAGACAAAGTAACCGCCAAAAGTTGGCGGTTACTTTTCAGGCATCTCCTGGATAACCTTTCCTTCAAGCAATTTCCCATTTGCATGTTTATTCCGCTTGATACCATCGCTTCCCCAAGTTCCCCACTGCTTGAAGAAGAATGCGGAATTTTGGTCTTCGCATTGTCTTTTTATGTCCATAACCCATTCCTCACGCATCGGACGAGCTTTGGAACCGCTTTCTCCGCCGACAATTACCCACTCAATGCCATAGAGATTCAAGTTGCCAAGTGACTCCAATAACGGCTCACATGATAGGAAGTGAACCGATGCCGGAATCTTCCTAAGACAGTCAATTCGAGTCTTTGAACTTACAGACTCAACAGTCACGCCAATCCAAACATTGTCAGGAACTTGTCGTGTGGAGAAGTATTCAGCCATTCTTTCTGCTCGTTTTGTCAAAATCTGATAGCGGTGCTGCGGTGTCTGACGAATAGTGTGCATTATCCTGTCAACAAACTCAAACGGCACATCGTTATGGAAGATATCACTCATTGAGCATACAAAGATATTATGCGCCTTCTTCCACGCAAGAGGCTCATCCAAGCAGTCCTCATGCAAAGCCAACTTGAACTCATTCGCATATTTCTCTACACCCATCGCGTGTAATCGGCGTGACATTATCTCTGCATAACAATGAGCACATCCTGCCGAAAACTTGGTGCAGCCTGTTATCGGATTCCAAGTCTTATCTGTCCATTCTATCTTTGTCGTTTTCATTTGTTGTCTTTCAAGTATTTATCCAAAATAGCCTGCTTGCGCTCTGCACTACTGTTGATAACAGCTTTGGCTTCGGCAATCTTGACTTCATGGACAGAAACCTCTTTAATGATTTCTTCCTGTATGTCCAAATTGGGCACATTCATTATGAAATTATTAATATCCGTTTGGTTAATACTTGGGTATGCTCCTTTCGGCATAGCATTTGTCATTTGAGTCATCAAATCCTGACTGTACATAAAATAAAGATATATCATCTTATTCATAATTTTGGTCGTATCCTTACTTCTTATTATGGCAAAGCCTGTGGAATAAATAGTATCTGGACGTTCTAAATCAAGGTAGGCAAAACCACGAAGATAGGGACGTACTGTT
>JBJECC010000004.1:0-3777 GCA_051870655.1 Parabacteroides sp.
CGGAGTGAACGGGTATCACCGGAATTGGTGAACGGGTATAAACCGGAATATGCAGATTGGATAAAGGGAATGAAGGACAGGCTCAACTCGGGTTTTACGGGCTTCTTGAGCTGACGGGTTGAAATCCAGATATATTCATAAGGAAACAATGTACCACATTTAAAAACCCCGAATTCGGGATAATTAGAATTTTAATTATGGCAAAGATAAAGGTTCAAGATACGGAAATCAGCGTTGTTTCATTCAAGGAACAAGACTATATATGTCTTACAGATATGGCTAACGCAAAAGAAAGCGAAAGTCGTGCGGCTGACATTATTAAGAATTGGCTACGCAACCGTTACACCATAGAGTTTCTCGGTACGTGGGAGATGATACACAACCCCAATTTTAAAGTGGTCGAATTTGACCACTTTAGAATGCAGGCCGGTCTGCCAAATTTCGTCCTCAGTGTTTCTGAATGGATCGAAAAGACGGGCGCTATTGGCCTTATCGTCAAGAAAGGCAAATATGGAGGGACATACGCATTTAGGGATATAGCCTTCGAATTTGGGTCTGCAATAAGTGTAACATTCAAATTATATCTTATAGAGGAATTCCAGCGATTAAAGGCGGAAGAGCAACGTCAGTTAGGGTGGTCTGCCAAGCGGGAACTCTCCAAAATCAACTACCGGATTCACACCGATGCTATCAAGCGGAATATCATCCCCGAAGAGGTGACACCGCAGCAGGCAAGCATCATCTATGCCAATGAGGCTGATGTGCTCAACGTGGCTATGTTTGGCATGACTGCTAAGCAATGGAGAGAGGCGAATGCCGACAAGAAAGGCAACATACGCGACTATGCCACTATCAATGAGCTGATTTGCCTTTCGAACATGGAGAATCTCAATGCCGTGTTCATCGACCAAGGCTTGCCCCAAGGCGAGCGATTGATAAAATTGAATCAGATTGCCATCCAACAGATGAAGGTACTGGAAGGTGACGATAACAGGAAACTCATAAAGTAAAGTAACCTCAAAAAGGACTTTTCTATACATCAGAAGAACCTAAGGATGCAGAGGGGCGGTTACCGCGGTTACCCCGGTTGCTCCCCACGTTTTTATGGGAGAAAAGGGCTTTAATAATATAATATAAATATTATATTATTAACTCTATATATACCAGCCTATGCACACATATACCCACATGGGGTAACCGTGGTAACCGGAGTAACCGAGGGGTGAGGGCTGCGGGAGTGCTGATAGCGCATTGTCGGGGTGAAAATTTTTTTCCCTCGCGAGGCTGCAAATTCAGGGTATTCCTGGTTACCTGGGTTACCGAAGTTACCTGGGTTACCTCGGGGTGGATGAGGCAACATTTCGAAGGACTGTCGTCCCCCGAGGAGAGGGGGGTGTCAAAATCCGGAACAGCGGCTTTCAGAATCCGGGACAACTCTTGGAGGGAAGGGAGAACAGCCGTATCTTTGCCGTGTGATTTTTACCCTTCAGCCCCATTATCGTTATGAGCATCAAAATGAAAGCCGTTGAGCACAACATGCCGTCCGACAAGAATTCAGAAAAGTCCATCTCCATTGACCGGATCCAAACGATCAAGCAAGCCGCCCTTGATTGCACAAAAATCATCGATTTGTGCTGCACATTTATCGGATTATTGTGCAATATTTGGAAAAACTATCTATCTTTGTGGCCGTTTTCACGACAGTGGAGCAATAGAAGATTAATTCAAATTGAAACAAACGGTATGAAGAAAAAGTATTTACTGGGAGCTGCCTTGTTGATGGCTTCCAATCTGGCTTTTGCCGGAGGCTATCTGACAAACACCAATCAGCACATTGCTTTCCTTCGCATGATTGCCCGTGGTGCCTCTACGGATATTGATGCGATTTATTCAAATCCGGCGGGTTTGGCTTTTATGCAAAAAGAGGGGCTGACGCTTTCCTTGAATATCCAGAATGCGGCCCAGAATCGAAATATTGATGCCAGCTATCGGGGAGCTGCCTTGGGCCTGGATCTTTCGGCAATGGGCATGGGAAAATTCCAGTTGGGCGGAAATTCCTATCAGCAATATTATAAGGGTAAAGCCTCTGCTCCGGTAGTTCCCAGTCTGTTTGCGGCTTACAAGAAGGGCGACTGGGTCTTTTCCGGTTCGTTTGCCGTAGTGGGCGGTGGCGGTAAATGTTCATTTGACAATGGACTGCCGATGTTCGACTCCTCCGTCCGTACACTCTATGACATTGCCTTGGGTGCGGCCCAGCTGGCCAATGGCCTGATCAATCCGCAGGGACCGATGACAGGCAAGGCGGTGAGTGACATGTACACGATCAACAGCGCCATGGAAGGACGTCAGTTTATCTATGGAGTGCAGTTGGGTGCGACTTACAAGGTGAACGATTGGCTGTCTGTATTCGCCGGTGGACGTATGAACTATTTCTCAGGGGGATATGAAGGTTTCCTCCACGCCAATGTGAACTCTGAGTATGCACAGGCCTATCAGCTGGGGTTGCAGACGGCTCTGGGCCTGGTGCAGCAGCTGAATCCGGAATTGGCCGGTGCCGTGGGAGGAATGCTTCCTGAGGAGATGCTGAAGAGCGGCCAGTTTAATCTGGAGCTTGATTGTAGCCAGACCGGATGGGGGTTGACTCCGATTCTGGGTGCGGATGTACGGTACAAAGGCTTTACGGTGGGCTTGAAGTATGAGTTCCAGACCAATCTGAATCTGGAGAACAAGACGAAGAGCCTGATAGACCCGACCGGCAAGGCACTGGATGCATTCAAGGATGGTGTGAATACACCGAGCGATATTCCGGCTCTCTTCACGGCTGCAGTGGGATATGAGTTTTTGCCTACGTTGCGTGCCACTGTGGAATATCATCGCTACTTCGACAAGCAGGCCGGCATGGCAGACAACAAGCAGGAGTATCTGGATCGTGGTACCAACGAGTATCTGGCCGGTATCGAATGGGATGCACACAAGTATGTGACTTTGAGCGGTGGTTACCAGCGGACAGACTACGGTCTGACGGGAGACTTCCAGAGCGACACCAGCTTCTCTTGTGATTCCTATTCGTTGGGTTTTGGTGCAAAGATCAATCTCAATGACCATTTGGGTCTCAACGTCGCTTATTTCTGGACTACATACACAGACTTCAACAAGGAGTATGAGTCAGCCCTCGCACCGGGCATGTCGATCAGCGGTTCCAATGTATATAGCCGTACGAACAAGGTGTTTGGTCTGGGTATTGACTATACATTCTAAAGACTACTTTCTTTCCTAATTTGACTGCACGCTCATCTGTCCGATCGGTTCAGACGGATGAGTGTGCTTTTTTTCGGTCCAAGCCAACCTCTATTCCATACTTTGTTGTATCTTCGTCTCCGATCTGAAAAGGAAACGAAAAGATGATTGATCAACCGACGATAGACCGGATTTTGGATGCGGCAAACATTGTGGATGTGGTATCTGAGTTTGTGACGCTTCGCAAACGGGGTGTGAACTATGTCGGGTTATGCCCTTTCCATGCGGACAAATCCCCCTCTTTCTATGTCTCTCCTGCCAAGAACATCTGCAAATGTTTTGCCTGTGGGGAGGGTGGCACGTCTGTGCACTTCATCATGAAACATGAGCAGCTGACCTATTTCGATGCGTTGCGTTGGTTGGCCAAGAAATATCACATCGAGATTCAGGAACGGGAGCTGACCGAACGGGAGCGGCAAGTGCGCAATGACCGTGAGAGCATGCTCATTGTCAACGGGTGGGCACAACAATATTTCACCT
>JBJECC010000005.1:0-3761 GCA_051870655.1 Parabacteroides sp.
AGTTCCAACAGGGTACTCTTCATCTGCAATCCTCCGTCGGGCGAAGCGGAGGCATCCAACGCAAAGGACTTGAAATTGACATAATAATTCGCCAGATAGTTATAGACCGGATTGTCTTGCCCGGCACGCAACTGCAGATCCAGCCGTGGCCACAAAGGGCGTAACTGCTCCAAATTGATCAGGGTATCGCGTTCAAACTGTCTGGAGGCCTCTTCTGACAGTCGGGTCATTTGCTCCGTCAGTTCATGTACACAGGCATCACCGGTCAATAGGATGGACAGGTCACCGGCATGAAACGAAAGACGGCTTGTGTCTGCATCCGAATGGGCATGCAGAGTCAGGGTCTTCGGTTTATAACGCCCTGTCTGTGTCTGGATCTCCCAGTTACCCAACGTCACATCCACCAGATGCTTCTCGTCACCATCCGATTCCGCTTCGGCAAACAATTGAAAGGCAGTGGAGAAAGGATGATCTATACCATGCAGGGCATACAGATCGACCTGCTCCACATCAGCAATCAGCATCGCCCTGTAATCACGCTCTTTCAGTTGTGCGTTCAACGAAATATCCATACGAAGCAGAGGATCCTGCGTACGGAAATCCACCTGTAACTGCTGATTCTGCAACCCTCCGGCACAATGAATACCGGACAAACGGTTACTGCCATACTGGAGTGAGGTCAGATCGGCCTGCCAGGCAGCCTGCGTGGAGGCAGCGAAAGGATCCAATCCACGGCCCTCAGCCCATAAGGAGGCAGAGAGCTCCAACAACGAATCGTTCGGCAAGAAATGTTGCGGTTGCAAGCTGTCAAGGGTCATCTCCATCCGATAGGCCTCCGATGCAAAATGATAGGAGGCATTCCCTTCCACACGCCCCACTCCCTCTGTCAATTGCCAGGTGGCCTGACAAGAGTCACCGGCCAACACGGCATCGGTCCGGAAAGACATGCCTTGCGGCAACGCATAGTTTTCCCGTACAGACGCAGGCAAGAGTGCGGTCAGGAATTGAATCTGTCCTGTCTGCAACACTCCCTCCAAACGGCCTTGCCGACGTATGGAATCATGGAGCATCTGTCCTTCGCCCTCAACCCGCAACTGCAAGACCTCCGGCCAGTCAAGCCCTATCTGTTCCAACGTCATGCGACGGCTGTTACCGGACATATCGGCCTGCAAAGTCAACGGCTGTTCCGGATAGGCTTCATGAAACGCTTCCGAAGCGATCCCGGAGGCCATCAACAGATCCTCTTTACCAAACGAGGCGATCAACTGCAACTGCATGGATTCCGACGTCTGTCCATCCATCAGCTGCCAAGGAATCCGGGCTGAGAATTGGGCACCCGAATGGGCCAACTGAAACTGCCAATCAGGCAATGCCAACATCAGGCTGTCACCCTGGACACGTCCTGTCAACGACTGGATATGTAGCCCGGAACGCTCCTCAGCCGAGAATCGTTCCAAAGTAGCCGTCAAAGATTGTTCACTATAAAAGAGATCAGACAACAGGGTCTGTAAATTCGAAAGATGTACATGCGCCACATCCAATCCTTCTGCCGGTTCCCGACCGTCCGAGTCATATTCCAACGCAGAACCGTCAATCTGTAAGCGGCGTACACCATAAGCCGAGGCTCCCAGATCTACAGTGCCATCCTCCACTTGGGTCTGATCCGACGAGAAGGCGACATGCAATGAGTCATCCGGCATGGTCAGGTCCAGTTTCACCCGATCCAAGCGGATCTGCTCCAAATTCAGCAGCCAGCCAAGGGGTTCCGAAACAGTGTCCGGTTCACTGGTAGAGGAGCGCATGGAGAGCGCCAAATCGGCATCGGAAAGTTCCACCCGGTTGATCGTCGCCTGCTCCTGTGGCAGATTGACCCGATCTACATGGGCATAGAACCGCCCCACTTCACCCCGGAGGGACATATCTTCCAACAAGGTACCACTATTCACCGAAAGCCCTTTCCATTCAAAGACTTCTACCAATACCTGCCGGTGCAACAACGGCCAAGCCTGAATACGCAATCGCAATTCATCCCAACGGACCAACGTATCCGGTTGAGAGGTGGGGCTGTCTGCCTGCACGGCATCGACCACCTCCACCTGCCGGACCGACAGATCCAACGGAAAAGCCAGATGAATCCGGCCAATCCGGATCTGCATCCCTGTGACTCCTTCCGCATAGGCAACAGCCTGGCTTACGACAAACCGTTGCAACGGAGGTACATAAAGTAGAAGAGACACCAACAGCAACAGGGCTGCCGGAATCCCGAGAATCCAACCGATCCGTCTTATCCACTTTTTCATCAATGCTTGCATTTTGTTGTATAACGGGCTGCCCGGCCCAAATGTTCGCCAAAAGTAGCCATTATTTCAAAAGTTCACTCACAGGAGTTGCAAATAATTGTTTCCGGTCCCGGCATGGCCACAAATCCGGCTCATAGTCAACCGAAACCGATGTATAGGAGAACTTCATACATCCGTTCCAGAATTTCCCTAATCAGATAATTTTAAAAACCAAATAAAACTGGAAGTTTTCCAAAAATTTTTCTATCTAATTAATAACCAATAGTTTTACAAAATTTAATTCATAAAAAGTTTTCCAAAAGTGTCAACTATTCAAAGAAGCCGTATCTTTGCAACATCAAACTAAACATACTTTTTCAATCGAAAATTTGGAAAGATCATGATACAGACAGTCGTTAAAAGAGACGGAAGAATCGTTGGTTTCAACGAAGAAAAAATAGCTACCGCTATCCGGAAAGCCATGTTGCACACCGACAAGGGGGAAGACAAAGAGCTGGTGCGTTCCATTACCGACCACATCTCTTTCAAAGGAAATGCCCAAATGACAGTTGAAGATATCCAAGATGCCGTTGAAGTGGAGCTGATGAACAGCCGCCGCAAGGATGTAGCACAGAAATACATCGCATACCGCAACCAGCGGAGCATCGCCCGTAAGGCCAAAACACGCGACATGTTTTTGGAGATCATCAACATCAAATCGAACGACATCACCCGCGAGAATGCCAACATGAATGCGGATACACCGGCCGGCATGATGATGAAATTCTCCAGTGAAACGACCAAACCTTTCGTGGACGACTATCTGTTGAGCGAGCCCGTCAAAGAGGCTGTAGCCAAAAATTATCTGCACATTCACGACAAAGATTATTATCCGACCAAGAGCCTCACCTGTGTACAGCATCCGTTGGATCGTATTTTGGAAAAGGGATTTTCAGCCGGTCATGGCGAATCCCGTCCGGCCAAGCGTATCGAGACGGCAAGTATTTTGGGCTGTATCTCCTTGGAGACGGCACAGAACGAAATGCACGGCGGACAGGCTATTCCCGCATTTGACTTCTACTTAGCTCCTTTTGTACGCAAGAGCTACATCGAAGAGGTCAAGACGTTGGAAGAGCTGACCGGCCAATCGCTGGCCCATCTCTATGAAGCGGAGATCGACGACTACGAGAACCGGCCGTTAGAGGGGCTGGAAGGAGATGCACGGCTGATACAACATGCCGTCAATCGAACGGTCAGCCGTGTCCATCAGTCGATGGAGGCATTCATCCACAACATGAACACCATCCATTCACGGGGTGGAAATCAGGTGGTTTTCAGCTCTATCAACTATGGAACCGACACGTCAGCCGAAGGACGTTGCATCATCCGTGAGTTGCTGAAAAGTACATACCGAGGTGTTGGCAACGGCGAGACAGCCATCTTCCCGATCCAGATCTGGAAAAAGAAACGGGGTGTCAGCTA
>JBJECC010000006.1:0-19100 GCA_051870655.1 Parabacteroides sp.
CAAGGACCCTCTGATTAACAGTCAGATGCTCTAACCAACTGAGCTAAAGAAGAATGGTTTGCTCTTTCTTTCGGGTTTCTGATTGTTCCCCTTTGAAATTGCACTGCAAAAGTACGAGGTATTTTCGAAATATGCAATATCTTTGCAAGAAAAATTGAAAAAAAATGAGTGTAATCGGTCTTGGAAACGCATTGGTCGATGTGCTGCTGAAATTGGAAAGCGATGCGACCTTGCAAGAAATAGGGATAGCCAAAGGGGCTATGGAGATGATAGACAGGGAGAAAATGATTTCCATCCGTCAGGCACAGGAGCGGTTGGAACGAAGCATGGCTCCGGGAGGATCTGTCTGTAACTCGATGCGTGCCATCTCCTATTTAGGTGGTCAGGCTGCCTTTATCGGGAAAATTGGCGACGATACGGTGGGGCGTTTTTATGAAGAGGCGCTTCGCAAAGCAGGTACCAAACCCTTTTTCCAACGGGAAGGGGCCTACTCCGGCAGTTGTACCGTACTGATCTCACCGGACGGCGAACGTACCATGTGTACCTACTTAGGACCGGCAGCGCAGATCGATCCGGAAAAGATCACGGACGAAATGCTCTCTGCCTACGACTACCTATATATAGAGGGTTATCTGATCGTCAATGAACCGTTGGTGCGCCACACCATGGAACGGGCGAAACGGCTCGGGCTGAAAGTGGCGCTGGATCTTTCCAATTTCAACATTGTGAATGCCTTCAAGCCTTTGTTATCCGACTTGATCCCGAATTATGTCGATATTCTCTTCTCCAACGAGAGCGAAGCCGAAGCCTTTACAGGCCAACCGGCGCAGGATGCCGTGCGTACCCTCTCCCAATGGGTAGATGTCGCCATTGTCACCATCGGCAAAGAGGGACAGCTCATCGGTTCAGAAGACAGGTTCATTGCCGTACCGGCAGAAGGCGGAAAACCGATTGACACTACCGGTGCAGGCGACAACTTCGCAGCCGGATTCCTCTATGGACAGTCCATAGGAGCCACGTTGGAGCAGTCGGCCCGTATCGGATCACTGCTTTCCGGCTATGTCATCGGAGTGGTCGGTCCGCAAATTCCCGATCACGCCTGGGAGACCATCCACAGTCAAGTCAAATCAATTCTTTCATAAGTGCGAATACTATGTGTAAACTATTTTGTCAGAAAACGGTGTGGGGTCTGCTGCTGGGTCTGTGTATCCACTGGATGCCGGCCCAGGCACAAACAGACAACCGCTTTGAGGTGAGCAAGAATCTGGATATCTTCAACGCTTTAGTAAAAGAGATGGAGATGTTCTATGTGGATTCCGTGGATGTAGAAAAGAGTATCCGACGGGGCATCGATGCCATGCTGGACGGACTCGACCCCTACACGGAATACATACCTGAACAGGAGATGGAGACCTTGAAAATCATGACTACCGGCGAATATGGCGGTATCGGTTCCTACATCCGGCAACGGAATGCCAACGGCCATGTGATGATTGTGGAGCCCAATGAGGGTATGCCGGCTGCCGAAGCCGGATTGAAAGCGGGCGACCTGATCCTGAAAATTGACACTACCGATGTCACCACATTCCCCAACGACAAGGTGAGCGAACTGCTAAAAGGGGTTCCCAACACCAAAGTGACCCTGCTCATCCAGCGTCCGGGAGAAAAGAAACCGCGTAAGGTGGAAATCATCCGGAAGCAGATCCAGGTGAAACAGGTCACCTGGTATGGTGTCCGTCCGGGGAATGTCGGCTACATCTATTTAAAGGGCTTCACCGACAAGAGTGCGCAGGAGGTGAAAGAGGCGTTCCTCGATTTGAAAAAGAATCATCACATCGAATCGCTGATTCTGGACCTGCGCAACAACGGTGGCGGAGTGCTGGAGGGAGCCGTACAGATTGTGGGCATGTTCGTGCCCAAAGGGAGTGAGGTGATCTCCACCAAGGGAAAGATCAAACAATGGGACCGTACCTATCGGACCTCCGTAGAGCCGCTCGATACTGTCATACCGTTAGCCGTGTTGATCAACGGGAATTCGGCCTCCGCATCTGAGATCGTGTCAGGAGCCTTGCAGGATCTGGACCGCGCCGTACTGGTGGGACAACGTTCTTTCGGAAAGGGTCTCGTGCAATCGACCCGCGACCTGCCCTACGACGGCAAGCTGAAGGTGACCATGAGCAAATATTATATTCCCAGCGGACGTTGCATCCAACAGTTGGACTATACCCACCGACGGGAAGACGGCAGCGTGGAAGCCATTCCTGACAGCCTGACCTCCCTGTTCTATACAGCCAAGGGAAGACCGGTGCGTGACGGAGGCGGCATTCGCCCGGAGTTTGAGGTGAAGGAGCCCAAGATGCCGACCCTCCTGTATTATTTGGCTACCGACACGGTGCTGTTTGACTATGTCACAGACTGGGTACTCCAGCACAAGGAGATCGGTCCGGTGGAGGAGTTTGCCGTGACAGACGAGGACTTCGAAGGACTGAAAGCCTATGCAAAAGAGAAGAATTTCACCTACGACCGACAGAGCGAAAAGGCCCTGAAGAATCTGAAAGAGATCGCCGAGTTTGAAGGCTATTTAGACGGTGACACCCTGACGATGGCTGCCTTGGAACAGAAATTCACCCCCAATCTGGAGCGTGACTTCGACCATTCGAAAGAGCAGATCAAAGAGCTGTTGGCCTCAGAGATTGTCAAACGCTATTATTATCAATCGGGCGAGCTGATCCAGAATCTGAAAAAGGATGCGGTACTGGAAAAGGCCATTGAAGTGCTGACCGATCCGGAGACATACCGCAAGACCCTAAGCAAACCGGACGAGGAGCCCTAAGCGATCTTTCCGCTCATTTTCCGGAAACGGAAATAGAACATCAAGCCGGCGCTGGTCAGTCCCAAGGGAAACGAATACCACAGACCGACCAGCCCGCCTTGGCAGGTAAAGCCAAACAGGTAGGCGGAGGGCAGTGAGATCAGGAAATAGGCGATAAAGGCATAATAGGTGACGCGCTTCACATCCGAAATGCCCCGCAGGGCATTGGAGTAGGCACATTGCAGCCCATCGCCAAACTGATACACGACAAAGGGAATGACCAACTGGGCCAC
Source organism: Parabacteroides sp. (assembly GCA_051870655.1). Taxonomy (GTDB): domain Bacteria; phylum Bacteroidota; class Bacteroidia; order Bacteroidales; family Tannerellaceae; genus Parabacteroides. The sequence continues at coordinate 3,106 of JBJECC010000006.1, forward strand.
CAACGCAGAGACCTCCTCATGCGCTGTAAACAGGGAACCCAATTGATGACGCCCACACAGCAAAACGACAGAAAGGACGATGGCCAACAGGCCGATCAGCTGCATGCCCGCCCGCGCGAAAGCACGAACGGCAACTGCATCCCGTTGTCCGTAGGAGAGGCTGACCTTGACAGCCACAGCCGCTGCCAGACCATAATAGATCATATAGCCCAACTGACTGACGGAAAGCATCACCTGGTGGGCTGCCAGTGCCACGACGCCCATCCATCCGACCAGAATAGCCGCCAAGCTGAATGAAGCGGTTTCCATTCCCATCTGCAAAGCGACCGGCCATCCCAGCCGATTCAGTTGCAAGAAATCAGTCCGGTTCAGGCAACTCTGCATAAAGCCGGCACGATACACCCGATAACGACGGGAGGTAAAGAAGAAAAAGGCAAAATAGAGGCACATCAGGATACGGGAAGAGAGCGTGGAAAGTCCCGCTCCAGCCAATCCCCATTCCGGGAATCCCCATTTCCCATAAATCAACAGCCAGTTTCCCAAGATATTCAAGAGGTTGCCACCCAACAGGATAAACATGGGTGTCAATGTATCGGTAATGCCATCCGCAAACTGCTTGAAGGCATTGAACAGCAAAACAAAAAGGAGGGAAATCAACAACTCCAGATAATAGGGACGGATCAGCGGCAATAACTCCTCCGGCTGTCCGAAGCGATGCAGATACAGGTAACACACACCCATGACCCCTGTCAACACACCTGCCACCACGCCATTGGCCAACAGGGCATTCTTCAACATACCACCGATCGCAGACCTGTTTCCTTCGCCAAACAACCGTCCTACCAAGGGGGTTAATCCGTACGAGAAGCCGGTAGCGAAGATTATCGCCAAATTGAAAAAGTTATTCACGAAACTGGCGGCTGCCAGATCAGCTGTCCGGTAATGGCCGAGCATCATCGTGTCGGCTAAACTCAACACGATGACACCCAGCTGACCTATCACTATCGGTAGTCCGATCTTCAACAAAGACCGGTGATAAGATACAGGCAAACTCATGCTTGCAGATACGCATCCATACAGGCAGCAGCCCGACGGCCGTCACCCATCGCCAGGATCACAGTCGCACCACCCCGCACGATGTCACCTCCGGCAAACACATCCGGCAGAGCTGACTGATTGGACTCATTCACCACAATCGTCCCCTTCCGGCTGACCTCCAGGCCCTGGAAAGCACGCGGAATCAACGGATTGGGAGATACTCCAATGCTGACCACCACTTCATCCACATCAATCGTCTCGATGGCTCCCTCAATAGGTACAGGACGACGGCGACCGGAGGCATCCGGCTCACCCAGCTCCATCTTCTGCAACAGCATCTGTGTGACACGTCCCTGTTCATTGCCCCGGTATTCGATCGGATTATGCAGCGTCAGGAACTCCACACCCTCCTCCTTGGCATGTTTCACCTCTTCGAGACGAGCCGGCATCTCCTCTTCGCTCCGACGATAGACGATCATGGCACGTTCCGCACCCAAACGCAATGCCGTACGGACAGAGTCCATCGCCGTATTGCCGCCACCGATCACAGCCACCCGCTTGCCTTGCAATACCGGGGTATCGCTGTCCGGATTGGCCGCATCCATCAGGTTGACACGGGTCAGATACTCATTGGAGGACATCACACCTACCAGGTTCTCTCCCGGAATGTTCATGAAGTTCGGCAGACCGGCACCACTGGCCACGAAGATCCCCTTCACGCCATCTGCGTGCAGGTCGTCATAGCTCAACGTCTTGCCGATGATGCAATCCTTCTCGAACTTGACTCCCATCTTCCGCAACCCCTCAATCTCCACATCCACGATGCGGTTGGGCAGACGGAATTCAGGAATACCATATTTCAATACACCGCCAATCTCATGCAGTGCCTCATAGACTGTCACGTCATATCCACGCTTGGCCATATCACCGGCAAAGGAGAGACCGGCAGGACCGGAACCCACCACAGCCACCTTGATACCGTTGCCGGCAGCTACTTCGGGCACAGAGATCTGGCCGCTTTCCCGCTCATAGTCGGCAGCGAAACGCTCCAGATAACCGATAGCCACCGCCTGCTTGCCCATCTTCAAATGGATACACTGGCTCTCGCACTGTTTCTCCTGCGGGCAGACACGTCCACAGACAGCCGGCAGCGCACTGGTCTCTTTCAACACCTTGGCTGCTTCCAGGAACTCACCCCGCTCAATGTTCTTGATAAATGAGGGGATATTGATGCTGACGGGACACCCCTGCATACAGGTCGGATTGGCACAGTCGAGACACCGTTGTGCCTCCTGCATGGCCTGCTCGGCAGTCAGACCCAAATTGACCTCTTCCAAACGGGTATGGCTCCGGTACTTCGGATCCAGCTCGTTCATCTTTACCCGCGCGATCTCCGTGCGTTCTTTATTTTTCTTGCTTTTGCGCAATGCCTCGCGCCACGGTTCGGCACGACGCGCCGCAATTAATTCTTCTGTTGTCATGATTGGGCGTTTTTAGTTACTTTTTCTCAATTCCTTTATAGGCTCCGAGGCGCATGAGCATCTCGTCGAAATCCACCTGATGGGCATCAAACTCCGGCCCATCGACACAGACAAACTTGGTCTTGCCGCCCACCGTAATACGACAAGCGCCACACATGCCGGTACCGTCCACCATGATGGTATTCAAGGAGGCCACAGTCGGCACATTATATTTCTTTGTAAGCTGCGAAACGAACTTCATCATGATGGCGGGACCGATCGTCACACAGAGGTTCACCGGCTCCCGGTTGATCACCTCTTCCACACCCTGTGTCACCAAGCCCTTTTTGCCATACGAACCATCGTCCGTCATGATGATCACCTCATCAGAGTGGGCACGCATCTGCTCTTCCAGGATAATGAGGTCCTTTGTACGGGCTGCCAAGACCACAATAACCCGGTTTCCTGCCTGATGAAACGCCTCCACGATCGGCAGCAACGGAGCGACGCCCACACCACCGCCGGCACACACCACGGTACCGACCTTATCAATATGCGTAGCCTGCCCCAACGGACCCACTACATCGGTCAAATAATCACCTACGTTCAGTTCTGTGATCTTTCTTGAAGAACCACCCACAGCCTGGATCACCAGCGTGATGGTCCCTTTGGTCGTATCAGCCGACGCAATGGTCAAGGGGATACGTTCTCCCTTCTCTCCCACCCGCACGATGACAAAGTGTCCCGCCTTCCGGGAACGGGCAATCAGCGGAGCTTCCACTTCCAACTTCACCACATGGGCGGAGAAATGCTCTTTACTTACAATTTTATTCATATAATCGCTCTGTTGATAATTCGCTATTTACTGTTAACTGGGCAAAAGTAAACTAAAAAAGTGACATCCAGACCATTTTTACTGACAAAATGCTGTCTATTCGAACAAACCTTCGTCCCGGATCAACATCAATATGGCCGAATGGGGAACAATGAGATACTTTTCATCGTTAAACTGGATCTCGTAGGTGGAGTTTTGCAGATAGACCGCCAGGTCTCCTTCATGGGCCTGCAAGGGGAGATAGCGCACCTCGTTCCCCTCGTCTTTCTTTTCCCACACTTCATGTTCGTCAGCCTGGGCCGGCAAGGGATAGCCCGGTCCTACCTTAATAATATAGCCTGACTGGATCCGGTCCTGCTGCACCGTAGGGGGCAGGTAAAGGCCCGACTTGGTCTGGCTCTGGGGATTCTTCGGTTTGATCAGCACCTTGTCGCCGATCATCAGAAACTTATCTATATCTTTTCGATCAAGTGTCAGTTGCATACTTCACAAATAAAGGGTTACACATTACTTGCCCAACGGCTGCGGAAAGAGTTTGTTGGTGGTGATGTAATCCACGCCGATCTCCTGCATCCGCTGGAAATCCTTCGGATCATCCACCGTCCAGACATTCACCTTCAGGCCGGCCTCATGGAACCGCTTCACCAGTTCTGCATCCGCCTTCTCGTGATAGATGTCAATGTCCATCCGGCGATCCTTGCACCACTGTTCGTAGGGACGCCAATCCTCACCGGTCACGAACTGCAGGTGGACACCGGGATAATTCTTCCAGATATGATCCATGACGCTCTGCATGAAGGAGATGATCACCACGTTTTCGGTCATTCCCTTTTCTGCGATCAGCTGCATCAAAGCCGGCACCCCGTCAAAACGGTCGTTGGCAGGATTCTTCGCATCGCTGCGGATATTCGTACACTCCTTGATCTCGATCACCGGCACGGTGTTCAACTCCTTGCAGAGATCCAGATAGTCACCCAAAGAGCAGACATGGCCCACATAACAGATACCGTCACGCTCCTGCTGCAACGGAGTGGTCAGCAAACAGTTGGCGGACTGTTCCCAGATCGGTTCGTCCGATGCTCCCAGACGTTTCAGACTGCTGTCATGATTGATCACGAAAAGCCCGTCTTTCGAATTGCGGATGTCACACTCAATGCCGACAGCCCCCGCCTTGACACCATTGATAAACGCAGCCCGGGTATTTTCCACACCCCAGACCGAACCCCGGTGTCCGATGATCTGCTGTGCCTCCATAGAGAGGGAAGAGAACAGCAACAAACCGGCTACTGATAAACTCTTAATCCATGTATTCATATCTTTCCTATACATTAATATATATATGTTCCTGTTTATAGAGAAATGGTTACGCAAGTTAGTGGATTTGGTTCACATTCCATGCTTCAAACCTGTTAATTTGCAAAATTTATCAAATTGGAAGCATATATAGCCACTCCCCTTATAATAAGTAAGCAGAACCAAGAGAATAGCAACAATATGCAAGCAGATTCAATTAAAACTATCATTTTTACAATAAACAGGCAATATAATAATCATTTTGCATACTTTTGTCGCGTATTCATGACAGGGTGAACAAATATCAAACATTTTAAACAACAAATTAATTTATCATGGGTTATCTGTATTACGTAAAAAAAGGGAAAAGGCACCAGCTGTTCGTGCTGCTCGCCTGGTTGGTTTCCTTAGTAAGTTGGTCACAGACCAAAGTTGAGATCCGTGGAATTGTCACGGACAAGAATGAAGATCCACTGATTGGCGCAACAGTGATCCTCAAAGGGACTACACAAGGTACGGTCACCGAAATAGACGGTACGTTCCAAATTGAGACACCGGCACAGGCCACCTTGATCATCTCCAGTATTGGATACACGACACGCGAAGTGCCCGTCAAACCAGGTATCCAGATGCACATTGTACTGGAAGATGAAAGCCAATTGGTAGATGAGGTGGTTGTAGTTGCCTATGGTACAGCCAAGAAATCCTCTTTCACCGGTTCCGTAACGGCTGTATCAGCCGAAAAACTCACCAAACTGACACAAAGCAATGCCGTTTCTGCCCTGCAAGGTATGAGTGCCGGTGTGAATGTGGTGAACAATGTGGGTACACCGGGTGCAGACCCGACCATCAACATCCGTGGTATCGGATCCATGTCCAGTGATGCCAAGACCACTCCCTTGTACGTCGTGGATGGTATGCCTTACGACGGACAGTTGAGTGCCATTGCTACATCGGACATCGAGTCGATCTCGGTCTTAAAAGATGCGGCCGCCTCTTCGTTGTACGGATCGCGTGCAGCCAATGGTGTGGTCATGATCACCACCAAGAAGGCCAAAAGTGAGAAAGCAACGGTCAACTTCAACGCCAACTGGGGCTTTTCCGATCTGGCCGTCAAATATCCGAAGATGGCCCAGCCGGGTGAGTTCTTTGAATACTGGTGGGAGGCTTACTGCAACGACGCCCTCTATGGAAACGGCCTGAGTGATGCAGAGGCACGTGCCTACGCCTCGGCCAACTACATGGATCACCTGATCAGTGCCACCTATGATGCCAACGGCAACAAGAGTTATGTCAACCCCTACAACCTCTCCAACCCATTGGACGAGAATGGCAAGTTACGAAGTGATGCCCAACTGGTGTGGAACGAATCCGATTGGGATTGGTACGGTTCGATCATCAAGAAACGGTTACGTCAGGAATACTCCATCGACGTGAGCGGTATGGCCAACAACGGCAAGATGAACTACCTCTTCTCAGGCTCCTACCTGAATGATAAGGGTATGGCAGTCGGACAGCTGTTCAACCGTTATACGTTACGTGCCAACGTGACCAATGAAGTGAAGAAATGGATGCGTTTAGGCCTCAACTTGGGCTATACACACACCCGAAAAACCCACTCGAATGTACAGACCCGTTTCTTACGTACCATGCCGAGCTACTATTCTCCCTACCTGCGCAACAGTGAGAACACGGATTGGATCTACAACGAAGTGACAGGCGACCGGATGTTGGATTTCGGAGCCTACCGGAAACAGTGGGGTTGGTGGAGTTCATTGGCCTGGTCGTTGGGAACCGATACCGACAACGACGGAAGCTACGACTTCGATATGGGGTATATTGATTTGATTTCAGCCCGTACTTTTGCCGAATTTGACCTGTTGCCGGGCCTCAAATTCCGCTCCAGCCTGAGTTTGGACAACCAGAATACCAAACGCAACTATTACAGTTCAGCCATTCACGGCTACTATCAGTCGGGGGCAGACGGTTGGGGATCCACCGTCCTCTATGGGGGTGGTTCAGCCTACCGGTCAGGTGTCCGCCAGACCTCTACCACCTGGAACAACATTCTGACCTACGACAAGGAATGGGGTGAACACCACATCAATGTGCTGGCCGGTCAGGAATACTACAACTTCCTGTATGAGTACATGTATGGATATGGTGGCGGCATCTCCATGGGCAATTTCTATGAATTGAATTCGACTACAACCGATAAAGAGGTCAGCTCTTATACCGACCGTTATGGATTGCTCTCCTTCCTGGGAAAAGCCGAGTATAGTTTTGCCAACAAATATTATGTATCTGCCAGCTTCCGTCGGGATGGTTCTTCCCGTTTCCATCCGGATTCCCGTTGGGGTAACTTCTTCTCGGCCGGTGCCTCATGGCGACTCTCCAAAGAGGCTTTCATGGAACCGACAGCCGGTTGGTTGGACAACCTGTCCTTGAAAGCCAGCTTCGGTACGACCGGTAACGACCGTGTTGCCTCCTACTATGCCTATCAAGGCACCTACTCTTCCAACGACGAGAATGGGACAACCGTCAATATGTACACGACACCGGGTATTACGGTCAATACCCTTTCGACACCCGATCTGAAATGGGAGAAGAACCAGCAGTTCAATGCCGGATTTGATTTCAGCCTCTGGACGGGCAAACTGACCGGTACAATCGAGTACTACCGTCGTTCATCGAAGGATCTGCTCTACTATCGGGAGGTTCCGCTCTCTGCCATCACGGGTAATGCAACCGGTTACAACACGAATTTAGGCGATATCCGCAACTCGGGTGTAGAGATCACCTTGGGAACCACTCCCATCAAGAGCCAATCCTTCACATGGAACATTGATTTCAACCTAACCTACCTGAAGAACCAGATCACGAGTCTGCCGGAGGGAGAATATACCTATAGTGGCAGCTATGCCAAATACAAGATGGCAGAAGGCAAGTCTCGCTACGAGATTATCGGCCCGCGCTATGCAGGTGCCGATCCGGAGACAGGTAAGGCGACCTATTGGAAAAAGATCTTTGATGCAGACGGCAACGTCATCGACCAGGTGCGGACAACCGACTATACCGAAGTGAACATGGATTCGCAATATGATTACTTGGGATCCTCCATCCCGAAAGTGTATGGTTCGTTGATCAACAGTTTCCAGGTGAAAGACTTTGACTTCTCGTTCATGCTCTATTACTCGTTGGGCAGTTATACCGCCGACCACATGTATAAAGAGTCGAGCGTGTTGCGTCAAGGTTTCTCCATCGCATCCGACTTCATTGCCGACCGTTGGCGTCAGCCCGGTGATGTAACCGATGTCCCCCGATTGACCGTAGATGGTACCAGCACCTATAATGGTATCGCCATGTACAGCGACCGCTATGTCTATCGCAACAATTTCATGCGTTTGCGCAACATCACCTTGGGTTATACCTTCCCCCGGACCCTGTTGGCCAAAATCGGCATGAGCCATGTACGTCTGTATGTAACGGGTGATAACCTGTTGACCTTTGGCAAGGCTGCCAGCCGTGGAACCGACCCGGAAATGGACATATCCGGTGATGCCTACAACGGTTCGGACAAGAATGGTTCCATCTCTTCTCGTATGTCTGTCACAGGTGGTGTTCAGATTTCATTTTAATCATATCAAACAACAATAATCATACAGAATATGTTACGAAAATCGATTCTATATATGGCAGCCGCTTGTGCCATCGGCCTGTTCGGTAGCTGCGACGACAAATTGACAACCTCCTCTTCGGTCGATATTTCCGACACGCAAGTGCTTAGTAGTGCCTCGAATCTGAACATGATGTTGGAAGGATGCTACAATCGGTTGTATTTCAAGACAAGTGGCGATGATTTCCGCGAATGCTTCAAAGGCGTATCCGGCTTTTACCTGGTCGATATGCTCCGGGGAACGGATGTCATCTGCAACGACAACATGGGTGGCGAGCATTACGAGGGGTATCGTTTCGTGAGCTCCTATACCTTGGCTTCCGGTTCCTCTTCCATCATGTGGACCAACCTCTACACGATTATCAACCAACTGAACATCATCATCGACCATGTCGATAGCTCTGTCGGATCCGAAGCATTGAAAGAGGCTGTAAAAGGACAGGCACTGGCCATCCGGGGCTACTGTTACTTCACATTGGTACAACATTATCAACAAACCTATGCGTTGGCAAAGGATAAGCAGGGAGTGGTACTTCGCCTCTCTTCGGAAGATGGATATGACATGCCCCGGTCAACGGTAGCTGCCTGCTATGAGCAGATCATCAAGGATCTGACTGCTGCTCAGGGACTGTTGGCAAACTATGACCGAGGCGGTACGAAATACTATTTCGACCAGGATGTGGCCACGGGCTTGTTAGCCCGCGTCTATTTGGTGATGGGCGAATGGAGCAAGGCGAAAGAGGCGGCCCAAAGCGTCTTGAAGCACTATGGGACCTTGATGACTCGCGATGAATGGCGTAACGGATTCTGCCATGCCGAATATGACGAGGTGGTCTGGGGATTCTATCAAAGTACCGAATCCAACATGGGGGATACAGGTAGCTACAGCTTCTGGTACAACTGGCCGGAAGACACAGGCGAACCCTTCTACAACTTCAACAACATGTTCGTGAACGACAAGTATGTGGAGCTTTTCGACAAAGAGGATGACCGGTATCTCTTCTGGCACCGGAGTGATGCCTATACGGAGAAATGGGCCAACAGCAAGTTCTTCGATCCAGGGAACGGACAGGCCAAAAGCCGTGGGGATTATGTGCTGATGCGTGGATCCGAGATGCTGCTGATCACAGCGGAATGTGAAAACAACCTGAACAATCCGACAGCAGCCCTGACTGCCTTGAATGAACTGCAGAAAGCCCGTAATGTCCAGAAGATCACAACTACGACAGACAAAACAGCCTTGGCTGAAGCGATCTTCGTCGAACGTCGGAAAGAGTTGTTGGGTGAAGGTGGTGGCGATATGCTCGATTACTTACGCCTGCAGAAGCCGTTGGTGCGCGAAGGTGACCATTTTGATCCCGGAAAAGATCCGGAAGTATTTCCGTTAGCTTCCAACGACTATCGTTTCATTTTCCAGATTCCGCAACGGGAAATCCAATTGAACGGATCGATCAACGAAAGTGACCAAAATCCGTTCAGCGGACAATAAATAGATGTATATTTGTCTCTATCAAAATAAACATTTTACAGACCCATTCAAAAACAAGTTCTTTTCAGATGAAACGGATTGCACCATTTTTCGCCGCTTGCTGCGGCATGATGTTCCTGACAGGATGCCAGGGAAAGGTTAAGGTAGAGCACACCTCCGACCCGGTACAGGTCGAAGAGACCCCGATGGCTGTGCTGGTCGATACGCCGGCTATTACGACACCGCCTGCAGAGCTGAAGCTCGATCCCTTCTATAAAAAGTATATGAACGTCAACGGCATCCATGTGGTCAGTTCCTGGCGTGTACCCGATTCCTGCTTCTATGCGGCTTATATCAGTATCAAGGCATTGACCGACGTGTTGCCGGCGGAGGTGATGGAGTCACTGACCAGCCGCAACACCCGCATCGGCATCATGGCACGGTATGAGGGAACAACCGACATTCCGGAACATGCCTTCCTGGCCAAAGACACGACGCTCAACTGGGACGTACGCGCCCGCGGTTTGGGCGGTGATGCGGAGAATCCCTTCTCCACCTGTGCCGAAGAGAACATTCTGGCCTACCAGATCGACAAATATCATGCGGAAGACATTCTGATTCATGAGTTTGCCCACACCATTCATGGAGCCGGCATCCTGCCGATCCGTCCGCAATTCAACGATGAATTGCAGGCCTCTTTGGATGCAGCACTGGCCAAAGGACGTTGGAAGAATGTGTATGCCGCAACGAACGTATGGGAGTATTGGGCTGAAGGCGTGCAGAACTGGTTCAATGTCAATGCAGAGGTCAACACGGACGAGGGTGACGGCAAGCACAACCGCATCAACACCCGTGAAGAGCTGAAAGCGTATGATCCGGGCCTGTATGCGATCCTGGCCAACTATTTCCCGGAGGTCAATGAACAGGTCAGCCGCCACAAGAAGGTGGATGAGTATCACTGGAGCGAATAGGAACCGCTGAAAGCTTCGCATAAAAAAGTCCCGCGTGATGCACTGTTTACAGTGATACGCGGGACTTTTCTGTCTTCCTTTCTTGTCATTCGATGGTGAAGATCGCCGCAAATCCGGTGATGGCAAAGACCTCCTTGATGGAGTCGTTCAAGCCGGTCAACCGCAACGTTCCCTTCTTCTGGGCAATGTTCTTCTGAAGCATCAGAAACATACGCAGGCCGGAACTGCTGATGTAGGCCAGATCACTGCAATCCATCCGGACGCAATTCGTCGGTCCCTGCAGAATCGGCGCGATTGCCTGAGCGAACTGCGTACTGGAGTTCGTATCGAGCCGACCGGAGATTTTGATCAGGGTCTCCTTCCCTTCTGTGATTGTTACTTCCATGAGTGATTCTCTTATTCAATTAATTCGTTTACGCATTGTCAATCGGTTCACCTCTCCCCTCCGCTCGTAAAGCACCTCATCCATGATCTGCTTTACCAGGAAAATACCCAATCCGCCTATCGGACGATCCTCGGCAGCAAGGGTAATATCCGGATCCTCTTTGGCCGTCGGATCAAACGGTTTACCCCGGTCGCTCACTTCGATGGAGACACAACCCGCCTCATAGCGCAGAGAGACCTCCACGGCCTCCTCCTGCAGCGTGTCGTACGCATAGAAGATGACATTCGACACGGCCTCCTCCACTACCAACTGGAGTTTCATCACGAGGTCCATACCCAAGCCTGCCTCCTCGCACAGCTCTTCCACCAACTGGTTGACTTTCGGAAGTTCACTTTGATCGTTCCGGATTCTTACGGTCTTCTGCATGACATTACAAGGCTCTTCCCTTAAACACATTGGATTGTTCAGACGGATACAGATAGCCGGTGAATGAAAGCCGGTTACTGTTGAAGTTCGGGAGAACGGTAGCCGTACACTGGTTGGTTCCCTTTGTCAGACGAATAGTCACAGTGGCAGAAATGCCGATTCCCTGCACCGTCATGGAAAAGTTCACATTGCCCTTCTTGTCGGCCGAGGTCTTGATGTTGGTCGCAGTCCCTTCCACCGTGATACCGCCTAACCCATTGGGACCGGAAACAGCGCCATTGAGCGAAAGCTGCACAGTAGCCTGTCCATCCCTCAAGGAGACAAAGTTGGTATTCGAGGTCACATACAGGAACTGGCCCCGTTTGAATTCCACACGGTCAGCCTCCAGCACAAAGTCCAGCTGGTCCAACGCTCCCTTGGCTGCCTCGAAGAGAGCCTGTTGCAACGCCTCTTCCTCTGCCTTCTGGGCTGCCTTACGTGCTTTCTTGGCCTGCTTCTCTGTCTGTTGCTTACTCTGATCCGCCTGTTCGGTCTGGCTCCACGCGTAGCCGCCTGCCAACAACCAAACCATACACAGCATCATAACCATTCTCATAATCAATCCTCCTACCATTTGATTTTACAAATGTATAACAAAAAAGAGAATCGGATAGTTTTTTCAAAGCCATTTCATTTGAAGCAGAAAAAATCCCGATAGGCTTTTGTGTACCTACCGGGATTTCTATATGGGAGTCAGCCGGACGCCTCACGGCTGAGACTGACTCAATCTACTTAAACTTCGATTATTTTACAATTACCTTAGTAGCTTCACCGTCAACAGTAACGACAGCTACACCAGCCGGAGCAGCGATGGTTACATTGTCAGAAGCAGCTACCTGGTTAGCAATTGTCTGACCAAGGATGTTAGCAACAGTTACGACCTTACCGGCAGCACCCTTCACGATGATAGCACCCTGAACGGCTACTACAGATACCTCAGCAGCTTCTACTGATTCGTTAGCTGTCGGAGCGTCTTCAGTAGCTTCCAAGTTGAACAATTCAGCCTCGTAAACAGCCTCGTTGTAGTCAGAATATTCAGCGATTACAGGAACGCCATTCTGAATCTTGATCCAACCACCATAAGTCGGAGCCTTCTTGTCACCCTGAGACTCGATCAGGAAGTTGTCAGAATCGTCAACTAAACGGAATGAGAAGGCAACCTTGTTATGCTCATTCTTAGACAAGTTGATTGTATCCTTGCTTGCCCATGTAGTAGCATAACCCGGATTGATCTGATCAGTGTTACCTGTGTAGATCGAGTTCTCAATGATCAGGTTGTCACCGATGTGAGTAGCCTTCACAAAACCTAAGCGAGTGTAAGTCGTCTTATCCAATTGATACTTGTTTGTCAAGATACCACCGTCAGCATTCGCGATGCGAGCATTCTCAACAGCAACAGAGTCAGTCAAGTTAACCAAGTACCAGCCCTTCACGCTCTGAGCAACCGTAGATGTATGTTCACAAGCCAAAGAATCAGCCAAGGTCGCATGCTTGTGACCTTCTGTAGCATTACACCAGATCGTATCAGCCTCAACAAATTCAGGACGCAATACGAACATATACTGCGGCATGATGGTCTCTCGATTTACATAAGCAGTATCCAAGAACATTGCCGCATTCTTAGCGTCACCCTTGCCTTCTACACCCAGGAAGTTGAATTCCTTACCAGCAGAATACTTAGACAATGCATCTTCATACAGATACTCTTTCTCTGTTGAGTTCACACGGAACACCTTCACGTTCTCCATGCCATCTACACGACGATACAACTGAGTTTCAGCATACTTCAATGCGAATGCAGAATTAGCGACTTCTCTTGATGTACCATCAGACAATACACCATTTACCAAAGCCAATGTGTTGTTGTCAACAGATACCTTCGCATTTGCATAGTCACTATTCGACGGATCAAGTTCGATATAACCCAAATAGTAAGTATTACCATTGCTGTTCAACTTCCAATTATCTGGCTCATAAGTAACATCGTTCTCTCCACTCGTGAATCCAAGAGCTTTACCCTGATCTTCTGACGTCAAATAAGAAACCCCTTCGATGTCATTAGCAGAATACCAAGCTACAGCCGGAACCCAACCTTCTGCCTTCAGACCATCAGCTGTTGTAACAGTTCCCCAAACAGCCTGGAAATAACCAGCGATATCATTATCTGTTACATAATGAGCCACAGAAGAGATAGTACCATTTAAGAAACGACCCTCTTTAATATTACTATCAGCTTCAGCCGGATCAAACTTACCTGCATATACAGTATTCGGGCGGAGCAACAGGTTGTAGCAATCGCCACCTTCTACCTCATTGTTCTCTTTCAAGAAGAAGTAAGCTCCAGAACCAGTAGAAACCACATATTTCTTCAAGTCAGCGTCGTAAGCCAAATAGCGGTTGTTGTTGACCAACTTGTTGGCATCATTCACCTTGATCTGGTAAACACGACGATTCAACTTAGAAACGTTCTTCAAACCAGCTGTGTAACCATATTCATCATCAATTACCTTTACCAAAGAGAAGCTCATAGCCTCACCGTCTTTGTCAACCCAAACAACAGAGTCTTTCGTGTTGATTGTGTTCAACGGTTTGTCCATTGCCAAGTCATGCAGATAGTTGAATGTAAAGCGAGTACCATCCAATTCCTCATCAGTTACCCACTTATAACCCTGATATTTATCTGTCGGTTCAGCAACCGGAATGAACTTATATTCAGCATCACCATAGAAGAATCCCTGGTTGTTGGCAGCACCTTTATAGAGAATACCACTCTTATAGGTTGTCTCAAACTCACGGTTCACAACGGTTGTTGCATTACCGTTAGAAGTTACGATCCACTGAGCAGCCGGCATGTGCTGGAAGTTCTGACGAGCAGCCTGCTCAACCTCTTCACGTGTACCAACCAAGTTGTTGATCAAATACTTACCAGTCTTGACATTCTGCAACAGATAAGCACCATCAGCCATCGTTGTCGGGATGTAGATATTCTGAGCACCCACCTTGATATCGATGATGTTAGACTGAGTAGCAGCTGTAGCAGGCTTCATTTCACCCAATGTAACCAAGTCTTCTGTATTCAGCAATACATGAGTAACGAAACGTGTTGCATCATAATCTTCCACATCCTCAGATACTACACCACCATCGTCAGTTCCTGTAAAAGTAGTATTGTACCACCAATGTGAACCCGGTTGTACAGGCATTCTGTCAAAGCTATTTTCGTAGTATTCAGCAACTGATCCATAAATTGCATTATCTGCACCTGTAGGAGCACCAGCTGCCCCATAAGCCTTAGCAGAACGACGAACAAATGCGTATGACTCGATTGTTACATTCTGATCAGTAACATTCAATGTGAATTTGAACTTGTATGATCCCGGATGGCGATAACGAGTTTCGTTCTTTGAGTTATACAGCTTATCGGTCGTAAATTTCAACAAACCGTTGTTGTTGTTGTCAGTACCCGGAACATAGGCTGTATCGACTACCAAATACTCACCCTTGACATTCTTCAAAGCCACATAGCCAGCAGTCTTATCCTGGTAAGCCTTATTTACTTCTTTCAAAGAAGCGTATTCTGCGTCAGAATACGCTGTTGTACTTGCATATTTCAATTCTTTATTTTCAACAGCAACAGCCTGTAATTGAGATTCTGTAAAGACAGAAGCCAAATTCGGGTTGAAAGAGAGATCGAAATAGTCTGTACTCTTTGCATCTGTTGCAGGCAGACCTGCATACAACATGGTGTTCAAGTCGTTAGCAGACAAAACAACGTCACCCATCTTGTAGGGAGTCACAGTCAATTCATCATCGATGTCTTCAATAGCAGACTTCTTAGACACCTTAGCATATACTTTAGTAACGCCATCTATTTCCTTTGTAGCCAAGTAAACGATTTTGTCACCACCAATATTGGCCCAAATAGCATCATCTCCAGGAGTCTTATAAGAAGTAGCATGCTGTAAGGAAGTAATTGAACCTGCCATTTCGAATGACAAATCATCATCCTCAGCTGAAGTATTTGCACCAGCAACAGCCGGATCAATAGCCAAAACTGTCTGTGTGTACTTGTTGATGAATGTGTAGAGAGGTTCAGCACCAGCGTTATCTACAACCTGTACTGTCCACATTAATTTGTACAATTCAGGAAGAGTTTCTGCATCATCACCTGATACAACAACCAACTCCCAAGTTGAGCCATTCTGGGCTACAGACAAATACTTACCGTCTTCAACTTGTAACAGATAAGCCTTACCATTTTCGTAACCTTTACCGGTTTGATCAGTAGCATTATAAGCCAGGCTGATATTATCAGTCCCAATCAGGCTTTCAGCTTGAGCAGTAAAGGTTCCGACACTTGTTGACAGCAATAAAGCTGCCACTAACGTAGAAAACTTCTTGTTC
>JBJECC010000007.1:0-3715 GCA_051870655.1 Parabacteroides sp.
TGATGGATGCCATTGCGCCAATATTTGATTCCGGTCGTCTCCAAATCGAAAAATAACAGTTTCATGATATGGTATAGATTATTATTAAAAGAAATCGGATCCAAATGTAAGAAATATACGGAATCATATTATCTTTGTCAGTATATTTTATTATTCACAAAAAAGATTTACACAAAAGATTAAACACGATTTGACGATATGGCAGATGACAGCTACAGAACGATTCGCACTGTTTCGGAAGGTTATTACACGGAAAAACGCAGCCGGTTCATTTCGTATGCCATCCCCGTACGAACCGTAGAAGAGGTAAAAGAGGCCATTTCCAAATACCGGAAGGAATATTATGACGCACGGCATGTCTGTTGGGCCTATATGCTGGGAGCGGACCGGCTCAATTTCCGGGCCAACGATGATGGCGAACCCTCATCCACAGCCGGCAAACCGATTTTGGGACAGATCAATTCCCATGAGCTGACAGACATCCTGATTGTCGTCATCCGCTATTTCGGCGGTATTGAATTAGGTACAAGCGGGCTGATCGTGGCCTACCGGACAGCTGCCGCAGAGGCGATTGCCGCAGCGGAAATCGAGGAACGGACGGTCGATGAAACCTTCACAATCGTGTTTGAATATCCCTATCTGAACAGCGTCATGCGCATTGTGAAAGAGGACGGGCCCACCATTGTCTCACAACATTTCGATATGGATTGTGAAATGACCCTGCGCATCCGGCAAGGGGAAGCAGAGCGACTGAAGAACCGATTGTTGAAAGTGGACAGTTGCCGTCTGCAAGAGGAAGTCGAATAATGGATTAAATTCAAATATCATGCAAAAATCAAACACGATGGATCGTACATTCCAAGTTATCCTCAAACCATTGCGTCGTTTCGCCATCATGAAACCGAACGCGAGTCTGTTACTTTTCATGGCTACGATCATAGCTATGGTGTTAGCCAACTCCCCTTTGGCCAGCAGTTACCATCAGTTGCTTGCATTTCCGATCGACCTGCAAGCCAATCAATTCAATTTCTTCGCACATCACGGAGAGCCCATGTCGATGCTGGCATTCGTCAACGATGCCCTTATGGCGGTCTTCTTCTTCGTGATCGGTCTGGAAATCAAACAGGAGATCCTGATCGGTGAACTGAGTTCCTTCCGCAAAGCCCTGCTGCCCATCATTGCAGCCTGCGGTGGAATGATCGTACCGGTTCTGTTCTATATGCTGGTGTGCCACGAAGGTGCCGCCTCTGCCGGTGCTGCCATTCCGATGGCGACCGATATTGCCTTTGCCCTGGCCGTGTTGGGTCTGTTGGGCAACCGTGTGCCGCTCAGTCTGCGTATTTTCCTGACCGCCCTGGCCGTAGTGGATGATATAGGCGGCATTATCGTAATTGCCCTGTTCTACAGCTCCCATATCGCCATCGAACCGTTGTTGATCTCTCTCGGTTTTCTGGCTCTCCTGGCCATCGGAGGCCGGATGCAGATCCACAACAGCCTCTTCTATTTCGTATTCGGATTTATTGTCTGGATGCTTTTCATGGAATCGGGCATCCATCCGACCATTGCCGGTGTCCTGGTGGCCTTTACGGTGCCCGCCCGTCCGGTGGTGGAGATGAACTCCTTCACCCGCGAGATGAAGGGGTATCTGGGATTGCTGGATGAACATGAAGTATTGCAGTCCAAGAAGGCCACGGTGCTCTCCGGCGAACAGATCCACGTCCTGAACAACATCCATGTCCTGGCCAACAAGACCATCAGCCCGCTGCAACGGATTGCCGACAAACTGCATCCGTTAGTCAACTATGTCATTCTTCCGTTGTTCGCCTTTGTCAATGCAGGTGTGACATTCGGTGACATCCAACCCGAATCCTTGATTCAGGTGCCGTTGGCTGTCCTGTTAGGATTGTTCCTGGGGAAATCGTTGGGTATCTTCTCCTTCTCCTACATCTTCGTCAAACTGGGCGTTGTGGCTATGCCGGCCGGCATGTGCAAACGCAACCTGTTTGCCGTCGCCATGTTGGGTGGAGTCGGATTTACCGTGGCCCTGTTCATTGCGAACCTCTCCTTCGATCCCTCCACGGCCGAAGGTCTTGACCTGTTGAACCAGGCTAAACTGGGTGTCTTCTCCGGATCGTTTGTCTCCGGACTGGTCGGCTACTTCTTCTTGAAGAGTGTGCTGCATCCGATCGAGAGCAGTGACCCGATACCCAGCAAATAGGGATAATAGAGATAGGCCATGATCTCTATCGGGGAGACACCTCCCAAACCGGAGGCCATCAACAACTGGGCTCCATACGGAATGATTCCCTGTACAAAGCAGGAGAAAATATCCAACAGACTCGCGCTCCGGCGCGGGTCTATTTTGTATTTGTCCGCTATCTCCTTCGCGATCGGACCGGCCATGACCAAGGCGATGGTGTTGTTTGCCGTACAAAGGTTGGCAAAACTGACCAAGGCGGCAATGCTGCCTTCGGCCCCCCGTTTGCTCCGGATGCGTGCCGTCAGTTTCTGAATGATCCAATCAATCCCTCCATTGAAGCGGATCATCTCCAACATACCGCCGGCCAGCAGCGTGACGATGATCAGTTCTCCCATGTTATTGACCCCCTCTCCCAAGGCAGCGGTCCAGCCCCACACATCAAATCCCAGGCTGTATAACCCGACCAGTCCGGAAAAGAGGATGCCGATCAACAGCACCAGCATCACATTCACCCCACACAAGGCGGTCGCCAGCACCACTAAATAGGGCAACACTTTGATCCATTCAATCGGTCCAGGCACATAATCCGCCTGTACCCGACTTCCCAAGATCACATACAGCACAAAGGTCAACAGGGCAAAAGGCAAGACCAGACGGATATTGGCCTTGAACTTGTCACTCATCTGACACCCCTGCGTACGGGTCGCCACAATGGTCGTATCGGAAATGAAGGAGAGGTTATCTCCGAACATGGCACCACTCACCACAACCCCCAACATCAAGGCAACGGAAAGGTCTGTCTTGCCCGCAATACCCACCGCAACGGGTGACAACGCCACGATCGTCCCCACGGAGGTACCGACAGAAATGGAAATGAAACAAGCCGCCAGAAAGATGCCCGCCACCAACAGGTTTCCGGGCAACACCGACATCGCCAGATTGACCGTTGCATCCACCGCCCCCATGGATTTGGCCGTCTGGGCAAAGGCTCCCGCCAGAATGAAAATCAGCACCATCAGCATGATGTTGCTGTTGGCGGCTCCCCGGCAAAACTGTTCGATGCGCTGGGGAAGTGCCCCTCCCTTCGAACGGGCAACCGCCACGACCGAAGCCAACAGAAAAGCCACGGTGATCGGCATCTTATAAAAATCACCGGCTATGACAGAGACAGCCAGATAAGAGACTAAAAAGACTCCCAAAGGAAGTAACGCCCACCCATTCGGCGCATGCTGAATATGTCCTTTTGACATATCGGTCCACTGTTGTTCCATAACATTATGCATTGTGTGCTGCCTCTATGGCCTGCATGACAGAGCAGGCCTGTTCCACCGACGGCACATTCTTAATCACTATACTTCTTTTTCCATTCTGATCCCGCAACGTACAGGCACGCGGATGAGAGGTCAGATAGGACAATAACTTGTCAAAAGCCTCACTCTGATAATAGGGGCTCTCGCTGTTGGAGACCAGATAAAGGGTCATCTGCCCCTTCTTCAGCACCACCTTCTCCAGCCC
>JBJECC010000008.1:0-3706 GCA_051870655.1 Parabacteroides sp.
CATCAACGACCATTGTCCGGACAAGGGTTCGAAGGTACGCTTGTACAGCAGTACCTTCAGTTCATTGTCCATGAATCCTAAGATGATACAATCGACCGCCACATGGAATCGTGCTTCGTCTTGATAGAATAGAGCAGACATATACGAATCTGTGTGATGAATCTTAGCTCAATCTACGAGAACCGTCACCGATCACTACATCATAGATCTTGGGCTCATGTCCGAATTTCTCGCGGAAAGCCGGAACCACCTTCTTCACGAAGTTGTCATACAACTCGTCTTTCACCAAGTTGATGGTACAACCACCGAAACCGCCACCCATGATACGTGAACCGGTTACATTGCACTCTTTTGCCACGTCATTGAGGAAGTCGAGCTCTTCGCAACTTACTTCGTATTCCTTGCTCAGACCGTAGTGAGTCTCGTACATCATCTTACCGACGATTTCATAGTCATCGTGTTCCAACGCATCGCAAACAGCCAATACACGTTCTACTTCACCGATCACGTAGCGGGCACGTTTGTATTCGTCTCCGGTGATCTGGCCCTTCACCTCTTCCAGCATCTCCATAGAGGCGTCGCGCAATGATTCGACTTCCGGATGAGTCTGTTTGATGATCTCAGCTACATGTTCACACTGCAGACGACGTTCGTTGTAGGGTGAACCTGCCAGCTCATGCTTTACACAGCTGTTGACAAGAAGCAGACGATAGCCCTTCGGATGCCAGGGGAAATACTGATATTCACCGCTGCGGCAATCCAGACGGATCAAGCTGCCCTCTTTTCCGAATACAGATGCGAACTGATCCATGATACCGCACTTCACACCGCAGTAGTTGTGTTCTGTAGCCTGTCCGATCTTGGCCAATTCATATTTCTCAATGCCCAGGTTGAACATGTCGTTCAAGGCAAATGCGTATGTGCTTTCTAAAGCAGCAGAAGATGACATACCGGCTCCCAGAGGCACATCACCGGCAAATACGGTGTCGAATCCGTGGATAGTGCCACCCCGTTTGATGACCTCGCGGCATACACCGAAGATGTAACGGGCCCAGCTTGCCTGCGGTGCATCCTCTTCGTTCAAACCAAATTCAGCATAATCATTCAAATCGAGCGCAAAAGCACGTACTTTGTCGGTTCCGTTCAGTTTGATCTCTGCAATCATCCCTTTGTCAACGGCTCCCGGGAATACGTAACCATTATTATAGTCTGTGTGTTCACCGATCAGGTTGATACGTCCCGGTGAAGCGTAAACACTGCCTTCTGCGTTAAATAACTCTTGGAATTTAGCTCTGATTCTTTCTCGCATGATATTGATTTTATTAAGTTGTCAGTTGAAATTATCCATTATTCTACAGGAATGTCTGTGTTTACATTCTTGCTGCCGATCAAGGCGTAATACAACAGATATGCCAAAGCAGCGATGATCACCCAATAGCTGGTCATGAATCCGGCTACGTCAGCTACATAGTTCTGGATCAACGGCAGGATACCACCACCGCAAACCATCACCATGAAGATACCTGTTCCGGCCTCTGTATATTTACCCAGACCTTCTACAGCCAGGTTGAAGATGCTACCCCACATGATGGAAGTACACAAACCGCACAATACCAACAGCACAGCGTTGATAGGCACTTCGGCCATACCGAATGACAGATCAGCCTTGAATACCGGCATCATGGCGTTGATAGAGGTCGGCAGGAAGATGGCACCCAGTACCAACAGAATACCTACAGAAGATACACAAGTCAACATGGTCTTGCTGGAGAACTTGGCACCCAGAGAGGCACCGGCAAAACGACCGATCAACATCAGGAACCAATATGTACCGGCAACCAGACCAGCCTCGGCAGCTGTACCACCGAATCCCTGCGGGTCCACCAGGAAGAGGTTCATTGTACCCGGAACACCTACTTCAATACCTACATAAACGAAGATAGCGACTGTTCCCAATACGAAGTGACGGAATGCCCAGGGGCTGTGTTCGTATTTCACATTGGTGTTGCTTGCTACGTGAGGTTCAGGAATATCCACGAATGCCAATACGATACCAGCCAATGCGAAGATACCCATAGCGATGAACAATACAGGGTTTACGTCTGTGATGGCAGTGTCTTTTGTCACTTCACCGACCAGAATACCTACCAGTGTCGGTACCAATGTACCCATCAGGGAGTTGAAAGAACCACCGATCTGGATCAGCTGGTTACCTTTCTTTCCACCGCCACCCAGTGTGTTCAACATCGGGTTGACAACCGTGTTCAGCATACACATAGAGAAACCGGATACGAAAGCACCTGCCAGATAGATGGCAAAGCTACCGGCCACACCAGACAGGAACTGGATCAGCACACCGGTAAAACCGACTGCGATGGCCACCAAAGCAGTTTTCTTGTAACCGATCTTCTTCAACATCATACCGGCCGGAATACCCATGAAGGCGTAAGCCAGGAAGTTGGCGAAGTTACCCAACATACCTTCGAAGTTGGAAGCCTGGAACTGGCCCTTGACAACGACTCCCATCGGAGCAGCGAGGTTTGTCACGAATGCGATCATACCGAACAGTAAGATCATCATCAAAATGGGCAAAGCATAATTTTTCTGATTTTCAGATTTCATTTTGTTGTTAATTTAGATTATTAGATGATTGGATTAATTTGCTCGTTTTTCTTATTCCACTGTGAATTTGTAAACCGTCCGGCTGGTGAAGTGTTCACCCGGTCTGAGGACAGTGCTGGGATATTCCGGTTTGTTCGGGCTGTCGGGGAAGTGCTGTGTCTCCAGACACAAGGCAGCACGTTCCGGATAATGCTGTCCCGGTTTTCCTTCGAAGCGTCCCGTCATCCAGTTACCCGTATAAAGCTGTACACCGGGCTGTGTTGTGTAGGTGTCCATGACGATACCTGTCTTGGGAGAGGAACAACGTGCGCAGAAGGACAATTCTTCGCCCTCTTTATTTAATATATATGTATGGTCATACCCTTTGCCGAAAATCAGTTGCTGGAAAGGTTCGTTGATGCGTTCGCCCACTTCATGGGGTGTACGGAAGTCCATCGGGGTACCTTCCACCGCCTCTTTCGGTCCGTAAGGAATGGCCGTCTCGTCAGTCGGCAGGTAATAGTCGGCGTTGATGGTCAATACGTGGTCTCCAATGTAGGGATCACCTGCTCCTGACAGATTGAAATAGGAGTGGTTGGTCAGATTCAGCACCGTCGGTTTGTCTGTGATGGCCTGGTAGGAAATCACCACTTCGTTTTCATCCGTCAGATGGTATTGGACCGTGGTGGTCAATTGGCCCGGAAATCCCTCTTCCCCGTCAGCCGATACATAGGTCAGCTCAATGGTCTGTCCGTCAGTCTGCCGGGCGTCCCACACAACGGAATTGAACCCTTTGATACCTCCGTGAAGGCTGTTCGGACCGTTGTTGATAGCCAGCTTGTCATAGACAACCCCGTCGAGTGTGAATCTACCTTTGGCGATGCGGTTGCCGTAACGTCCGCAAATGGCTCCGAAATAGGGCTCTTCGGAGGTGAGATAGTCATCTATTGATTTGTGACCGGTCACTACATCGGTCATTTTTCCATTTCTGTCCGGCACCACGATAGACACGATTTTTGCGCCATAATTGGTGATTGCCAATTCTGCACCTTGCTTGTTAGTCAATATGTAAAGTGCTGTCTCTTTGCCGTCAATGGACTTACAG
>JBJECC010000009.1:0-3693 GCA_051870655.1 Parabacteroides sp.
TTTGTTCAGCGGTTTTCCTTTTTAGGAAACTATCACTCGAAATGTCGGATGAACCTTTATTCATCTCTACCACCGATTTGCTGTATGGCAAGATAATCAGTGATGTAATCTGAGTGGTATGTCGGAATTTCCGACATACCACTTTTTCGTTAAGTTCTCCTTCCTTAAAAATATTGGGGGCCTCGCTGCCTATTGTGTTTTTCCATAAAAAGCCATGTGTCAATGTGCAACGCATATTAGGACATACAACTTGCTTTGTTCTGAATTCGTTGAACTTACGTTGACTATATTTCGTTTTTGTAAATCCTTGAATCTTCACTTCGTAGAGAAGAAGATGCCACAATGCGGGATAGGCAGATGGATTGTCTTTATCGTCCAGCCAAGGCTGGACGGTTCATGAAGATAATATCAAAGGCACTTGAAGTTAATATCTACGACCGTCCAGCCTTGGCTGGACGAAAAGGAATGTACATTGTCTCTTCCTTTGAAGAGTATTGAATGGATGAATGCTATAAACCTAAAGTGACTTGAATGATAGGAGAGGTGTTACCTGTTAACGCGAAACCGCTGTTTTTTTTGATAGGCAGTATGGTTTGAAGCTTTTATCTTAATAAGATCTATATAATATATAAATATAATAATATATTAAATATAAATAATATATATAATAATATAAATAAGAATAGATAGAGTCTTTCCTAAGAGGAGAAAGAGGGTGGGAGACGAAAAAAAACGGAGTTTCGCGTTAACAGGTAACGCTTTGGGTCAAGGGATTGATCCACCCGGCTCGCTGTTCTGTTTGAGCCGGCTCACATCCCTTATCGAGCCGGCTCGATTGATCGTTTGAGTCCGGTCGATCGGGAAGAGGAGCGGGTAGGCTGTCCACTTGTTCCGGACACATGGAACGAGATGTATTTGAAAAAAGAAGAGAACGCTATTGTACAAGTAAAAAAGTTGTACTTTTGGCGCACGAATCATTTAACGACTACATTATATATACATGAAACCGATCTTATTGATATTCGCTATACTGCTCGGTTGGAGTAGTATGGTACGTGCCGCTGATGACAAGCGGTTCGTGACAGACTGTGAGCTGTCCGATTTTGTGAAGACACCGCGTTATGCGGAGACGGTGGCCTATGCCCAACGGTTGGCAGAGGCTTCGCCGATGGTACACTATACCACATTCGGGGTGAGCCCGGAAGGACGCGAATTGCCCCTGCTGATTGTCGATAAGGAGGGACTTGTCTCACCGGAGGAGATCCGTGCTAACGGACGGATGATTCTGTTGGTGGAGGCCTGTATCCATTCCGGTGAACCTGACGGCAAGGATGCCGGCTATATGTGGATCCGTGACATGGTGATCCGGAAACAGGGGATAGAGGTGCTTGACAAGGTGAGCGTGCTGTTTATTCCGATCTTCAATGTCGATGGGCATGAGAATTTCGGTGCCCGGAACCGGATCAACCAGAACGGACCGGAGGAGTTGGGAACCCGTGTGACGGGACAACTGCTCAATCTGAACCGTGACTTCCTGAAGGCGGATGCACCGGAGATGCGTGCCTGGCTGGCTCTCTATAACCGATGGATGCCGGAGCTGTTTGTGGATGTGCATGTCACGAACGGTGCCGATTTCCAATATGTGATGACCTATGGCCTGGAGTCGCACACCTCTTTTCTGGAAGAGGGGTTGCGCCGATGGACAGAACAGCGGTTCGAACAACAGTTGAACGAGCGGATGGCAGCCGTCGGATTCCCGATTTTTCCCTATTTCGAATTCCGTAATTACAACGAGCCGGAGAGCGGTATCCTGATCGATGTGTTTGATCCCCGCTATTCCAACGGATATACTTCGGTGCGTAACCGGATCGGTCTGTTGCTGGAAAACCACATTTACAAACCCTACAAGCAGCGGGTGTTGGCAACGATCGAGATGCTGAAGGCTTGTGCCCAAATCTTGGGAGAGGAGCAGCAGACATTGACGGCTTTGATCCGACAGGCCGATGCGCGGGTGGCCAGTGCAGCGTTCCGTCAGGAGCCCTTGGCCTTTGAGTTTGTCCCGGCAAGTCGGGACAGCGTGATGGTCGATTTTCTCAGTTGGGAACGTGACACCACGATCAGTGATCTCTCCGGGGCTCCTTGGGTGACGCACAATTATGAGAAGCCTAAAACGGTCCGGACCTCATTGATCACTTCGTTCGATTCCACCATCTCCGTCCGGTTGCCCGAGGCCTATATTCTGATGCCGCAGTGGGACAAGGTACGCGAATTGTTGGATCTGCATGGGGTGCGTTATACCCGTTTGAATGGGGGAGAGCGGATCTCTGTAGAGACATACCGATATACGGGGGCTACTTTTGCTACCCGACAGAGTGAGGGACGTATTCCGGTGAAGGCGGCCTATACGACACAGACGGAGGAGCTGTTATTGCCGCCGGGTGCTTTGTTGATAGACATGAACCAGCCGGCAGCGAAGGTGGTGGCTTGGATGTTGGAACCTGCGGCACCGGGTTCGTTGACCTATTGGGGATTTTTCAACCAAGTGGTACAGGCACCGGGTGAGTTTTGGGTCAGTCTGCCTTATATGGAAGTGAAGGGGCGTGAGCTGTTGCAGAAAGATCCGGCATTGAAGGCTGAGTTTGAGGCGAAAAAGGCTTCTGATCCTGCGTTTTCCCAGAATTCGGAGGCTATTTTACGTTTCTTTTACGACCGGGTCAAGAAGGCTTCCGAGCAGAATGCCGAGATCCATCCGGCTTGGCGCGTGATGAACCGGACAGAACTCGAAAAGGTGAAAAATGCCGATTGATCAAAAAAAGTGGCGAAAAAGTTTGCAGGTTCAAAAATAGTCCCTATCTTTGCAGCGCAATTCAGGAACGAAGCCCTGCAACAAGGAAGTTTGGGTGAGTGGCTGAAACCAGCAGTTTGCTAAACTGCCGTACGGGTAACCGTACCGGGGGTTCGAATCCCCCAGCTTCCGCAACAAAAGGCGATTCTTCATACGAGGAGTCGCCTTTTTGTTGCTTGGAAGAAACTGTAGAAATGAGCCTGAATCCTGGTTCTGTTTGCAGATATCATTTTTCTGCAAACGAAACTGCAAACAGAATTGCAAATGCCTATTCTTTTAACCTCTTGTATTTCACATTGTTTACAGTGCTGTCTTCCGTTTGCACAATCTCGTTTTCACTTATTAATTCTGCAAACAGACGAGACACCTTTGATCTGTCTTTCTCTTGCAAACTGAGCAGCTGGCGAGCTTCTGCATTATTGATAGTAGGTATGGAATCCAAATAACGTAAGATGGCCTCTTTTTGTCTTGCTTTCTCTTGTTTTTTTGATTTGACATAGTCAATCTTGTCATCCATATCTTTTCGCTTGCTGACATGCAAGATATACGATAATCCTGAAGTCTTTCCCGATGGCTCGATAAATTCAAGACCACATAGCCTATCTATGACACTTTGCAGACGATAAGCACCTATATTGGGTATATTTGCCAAATCTGCGACCTTTACTCTCTTATTGTTGACCACTTCTGACAGAACGAGAAGTTCGTCAAGTTTCATGGGTTTGCCTACTTGATTCTCATACAGCAAAGACAGTTCTATGAGTTTTTCCGAAACAACATTGGACTTGATGCGGAAAATAACGGAATTCTCCGTTTCTTCAGGTTCTGGCAATGATTTTCCCTTTTTG
>JBJECC010000010.1:0-18781 GCA_051870655.1 Parabacteroides sp.
CGTCACACAGTCTGGAAATAGCGATTGAATCTTTTCCATATTCTCTTGCACCCCATTGGTGCTCTGCATTTTGAGTTTATCCATTGCTTTTTGTTTTTGACGACAACAGGGACAACTTGAAACAACTTATTTATTATGTTGTCATTGTTGTCTTAGTTGTCGTTTGTTTTTTTTGTGGACGACAACAGGGACAACTGAGGACAACTTTTATATTTGTTGTCTTGGTTGTCTAAGTTGTCGTGTTATTATTTCTGACGACAACAGGGACAACTGAGGACAACTTTTGTATTTGTTGTTTTTGTTGTCTTGGTTGTCGTGTTATTATTTTTGTCGTTGAATTGTTGTTCCGTTCACTGTTAATATGTTATGAGTAGTGTCATCATAGAAATACCTTTCAATTATGGCAAAGGATGGAAGGAAATTAACCAATATGCCACATGGAGCTTTTGTCAAATACATATAGTTGTATAGTTGAGCACGGTGAGCACTGGTCAATTCCATTACTGACTTACATTCGACAATAATATCGCCTTTACACAGGAAGTCGAGTTTGTATGTGGCATTCATCTCTTTACCGTGGTATTTCGGATGAAATGACAACTCACGATGAAATGGGATGCCACGTTCCGTGAGTTCTATCTCAAATCCTTCTTGATAACAGTACTCATTCAGGCCGGGACCCAACTCATGATGTACCTCATGAATGGCTCCGACAACATCAAATATATGTTCTTTCAGTTTTGATATATTCATGTTCATTTTCTTTTTTGACGACAACAGGGACAACTTGAAACAACTTATTTTATGTTGTCATTGTTGTCTTGGTTGTCGTTTTTATAATTCCATTGTTGTTGTTTCTTTTTTAATTCTGTAAGTTGTTTGTGCAGCAGGAACTTCTTTTGCGGCTGTGGTTCAGCTGCAATCTTCTTTTCCAAGGCTGCGATTTCTTTCAGCAGTGCTTCTTGTCGGGAAGTCTGCTCGATGGCCTCTTCCAATTTGGCGGCATCAGAGGTAATGAGCGTTCCGGCTATTTGTCGCACCAACGATTCATACAGACCATCCATCGTGTGATGATGCAGATTGACGGTCATATCCTGTGGTGACATCCACGGAGAGCGATAGGTGCGAACGACTTTGTATTGCAGTTCGGAATTACTGCTTACCGCCTTTTTGTAGTTGATGAGCATACAAACTTCGTCCTCGTATTGCAGGATAAAGAGCAGGTGACGGGGCATCATCTTGTCGATGAAGACAAAGATGTCATCAGGACATTCTTTAGTCTTCAACGGCACAACAAAAACGGCTATCTCGTGAACGTCAAGCCCATCGGTCATGTTGAGCGTAGAGGGTGCCAGTTTGGCCAACCACTCTATGCTGAACACATCACGGGTGAAATGTTCTTTCATCCGTGCGTTAGCCCCCAGCTTGTCTATGAAAGTCCGCTTGGGAACTATCCTGTTGACCCTTGTTGAGGGTGGGAAGAGGTCTTGTATCATATTTACTTATCTTCTTTCGGCAACCTTTCGGAAATCTTTTCGGCAACCTTTCGGCAAATGAGAGGTAGAGCAAATCATTGGATTGACTTTAGAATTACCCAACGCCCATTCTTACGACCTCCTTCACGGGTTATAATGCCCTTTGCCTGGAGGTCTGCGAGGTCACGTTTGACGGTGATTGGTGAGACCTTCATCTTTTGTATCATTTCATCTATTGTTATTGTATCATTGAGGGTTATAAACCGCATCATAAGATACTGTCTATCAGATAGTTCTTTTATGCAATCTTTTGTATCATTTATTGTATCATCTTTTGTATCATTTATTGTGCCATCTTTAGTGCCATCTTTAGTGTCATTCGCATTATATTCCGGCCTTTTAAATGTCACAGTCACGAAATAACCGTCCGTTGTCCATGTGGGAGTCTCAACATTACGGTAGGCACAGGCATCGGTGATACGCTTCACGCCCGAACCCCATCTTTCAATATATGAGGTGCTGTAAAGCACATTGGCGATGAGTTTGTTGTGGGGATTTGAACTGTGCGGCTGGGTGATGTTCTCAGCTGTGAGGGGAGGCACGAGATAGCCTGTATTGGTAATCTCGATGCGGTCGTCGTAGATGGCCAAATAGATAGGCAGACAATATCGACCCCATTCGCGGTGACATAGGCTATTCAAGATACCCTCGCGCAATGCCTCGGCAGGCACCTCCAACCACTCGTCGCGAATCAGACCGACTACCTTGCCGTGCATACTGAGGTGCTTGCGGAAGAAGTTCATCGCCTCGTTGAGCAGCACGAAGATATTGCCTTCCGCCTGTTGAGAGTCGATGAACTCGTTCTTGTCCGTGCCACGGAAACGTGCCAGACTGATGGAGAGTTGCAGATACATACCTGTCTCTTTAGTGAACAGAGCCGTTGCTGCATTCAGCAGTTTGTCGCCGTCGAGCAGTTTCCATTTGTCCAGAATGTCTTTGACGGGTTCGGTCATGGCACTCTCCGGCATACGTCCACGCTCAACGCCGAGGCGTACCACACCACGAATCAGGTTCTCGTCAAGCGAGTCAATACTCTTGAAATCGGAAGGCTGACGCTCCCAAGCGAAGAAATCAGGCTTGCTCTGGCGCAGGCGCAGGTCGAACATGTCGCGAGGCATTTCCTTAGTAGTACTTTCCACCCGATAATAAGGGCAGCCATGGTAGGTATAGGGTATGTTTCCCCACAACCATGCGTCGAAGTGCATGGCAATCGCTTTCTGGTTGGGACGGTCGGGAATATCGACATATTCCACACGCACATCCACCTGCGGCTCTAAATAACTCAGGGCCTGCGCTATCTCACGCTGGGTGTTGTCCGTCACTTCCTGACCCAGTATCTTCAAGGACGAAGGTGTCACTCCAAAGATGAGCCATCCGCCTTCGGTGTTCAGAAAGGCACAAGCCGAATGCATGCCGTCTTTCAGCTCGCCCGTTGTCTTCTTCAGCTCCAACTGGCGGTGCTCGTCATTTCGTATCAATATCTCTAATTCCTCGTAGGTCATATCTTATTTTTTTAACGACAACAGGGACAACTGATGACAACTTATTTATATTTGTTGTTTTTGTTGTCTTGGTTGTCGTGTTTATATTATCATTGTTGTTGCTCTTTAATTATCAAAAAGGTTATCAACTCGAAGTCGTCAAGCCCTGTGATTTCTCCACGAAGGGCAGTGGTCTCACCCTCGGAAAAGAGGCTGTCGATGTCCGACTCCTGCTTGATGGTCACGATGCTGTCGATGGCAGCATGGAGCAGCCGGCTGTAGTGGCTCATGTCCCGTCCGTCTTTGGTCTCTCGGTTTACGGCGGCACAAAGTGCGTGGTCGTACTCCGTCCTGTCACGGCAGACAGCACGCATGATGTCGAGCAACTGCTTGGGATGCAGGTGGTCGCAAAGCACCTCTCCGTCATCAGAAAGATAAACCATATAGAAAGGATGAAGCAGATTCTTGTGGTCGATGTTCACGGAATTGTTTCTGTTCTTCAACACGAACATCACTCCAGGCTTGGCAAGAGACGAACTGCCCACCACGGCATTCAGACCGAAGGGAGCGTGCTCTATGTCGGGATGCTCCTTCAGGTAGCCCAACAGGTCA
Source organism: Parabacteroides sp. (assembly GCA_051870655.1). Lineage (GTDB taxonomy): Bacteria > Bacteroidota > Bacteroidia > Bacteroidales > Tannerellaceae > Parabacteroides. The sequence goes on from JBJECC010000010.1 coordinate 3,629, forward strand.
AGACGGAACTCATTGAGTCCCAAGTCCATGATATTGATGCCTGTGTCCAGGTCGGTAAGACTCGGACGGCGGGACAGCGGGACAAGACGCTTGGGAAACTCGCCAATATCTTTCGTGTCGTAGTACTTCACGATATGACTGCGGCTGCGGGCAATGGTCACGGCATCGAGCAACTGGAAGAAGTCGAAGTGCAGGCTTGAAAGAAGCTTTTCCGTTGTACGCTGTTCCGACGGAAGTTTCGCCCACTTGTTGTAGGCGGTTTGTGCGTTTCGGAACACCTCGTCCACATTGCGGTCCAAGTCGAGTGCGTCATCAATATTCTCCGTGCGTCCCTCGTAGGCCAGTTGAAGCTGGTTCTTCAAGTCGTTGAAACGGTTGTTGACTGGAGTGGCACTGAGCATCAGCACCTTGGTCTTTACACCCGAACGGATTACCTTGTTCATCAGACGCTGATAACGGTTCTCCTTCTTGAATCCCGTCTCTTCCTCATCGTCATCATCAATATTGCCGCCATTGCGGAAGTTATGGCTTTCGTCAATCACAATCAGGTCGTAGTTGCCCCAGTTGATATGCTCCAAATCCAGTCCGTTGCTCGTGCCACGGTCTCTGGAAAGGTCGGAATGAAAGAGGATGTCGTAGCGCAAGCGGTCGGCAGCAATGGGATTGTTCTTGTAGTTGGCACGGAAAGTCTGCCAGTTGTCGTTCAGTTTCTTCGGACAGAGCACAAGTACCGACTTGTTGCGGTTTTCATAATATTTCACCACCGCCAACGCAGTAAAGGTCTTACCCAGTCCCACGCTGTCGGCAAGGATGCAGCCGTTATATCGTTCCAGTTTGTTGATGATGGCAAGCGCTGCATCCTTCTGGAAGTTATAAAGCTTGTTCCAGATGACACTGTTCTTGAAACCTGTGCGTTCATTGGGCAGCACATCCTCAGATATGTCTTCCAGGAACTCATTGAAAATATTGTAGATCGCGAGGAAATAGATGTATTCCGGGGCATTCTCCTGATATACGGTATCAATGTACTCCAATACACTTTCGGTAACATCAGAGAACTTTTCCGTATTCTCCCATTGCTCATTGAAAATAGCGAGGTAAGCCTCCGCGGTTGGAGATGGAAGGACATTGACGATGTTATAGACCTCGTTGCCCCTTTCGCATCCAATCTGTGTGGTGGTGAACTCATTGAATGGCAGATAGACATGAGACGTGTCCTGCCCCTGCACATGGAGAAAACCACCCATCTGCTCCTGTGAGAAATTGGAACGGAACTTCACTTTCCGCCTTATCCACTCGGCACATTCCTTGGCGATGGCTTTCTGCGAGAGCTGGTTGCGCAGACGTATCTCAAAGTCGGTGCCATAGAGATTGCGCTCACGATTGAGTTTAGGAATGTAGAATTCCCTCTTTTCTTTCTTCGCCTTATCCTTGATAAAGGTGGGAGAGGTGAAAATAAACCTCAGTTCATCTATCTTTTCCAGTTCTGTCTTCAGAGCTTCGTAGGCATAGATGGAAAAAGAGGCGGCCGCAATAGATACACGAGATTGCGCTGATAACCTCTGACGGAGGTCATCAACCACTCTCTCTGTGATATTGTTTATTAACTTGGGCTGCTCCATTGCTTTCTGTTTTACAACAACAGGGACAACTTGAAACAACTTTTTTATTATGTTGTCATTGTTGTTTTGGTTGTCGTGTTGATAATATTACTGTTGTTGTTTCTGAGAAGACCAAAGTAGTTCTTTTACATCCACTTCCAGCACCTCTGCTATCTTTTGTAGCATTTGCAGTGATGGTTGTGCATTGTTGGTACACCATTTTGAAACAGTGGCCTGATCTTTGTTCAGTTGCTCAGACAACCATTTACCAGTGCGTTTCTTTTCCGCCAAAACTACTTTCAGTCTGTTGATGTCTTTAGATGCCATAATATGCAAATTGTCTTGTTACAGGCACAAAGTAGTAAATATATTATCGTTCTTATTTCACCTCCTCATAATCCACATACTCGCCTTCATCTTTGTGGAAGATTTTCCGTCGTTGAGGCTGTGTCTGCTGATAGGTCATGCGGCTTCGCTGTGACTGCGAGGAGGAACGACGGTTGGAGGAACGATGTTTGGATTCGGAACTGCCAAACAGGAATTGTTTGAAACTGCGCAGAATGGAGAACCCCAGCAGAAACAGCAGCAGGAGGAAGAAAAAGAAGAGGATAAACAGGAATTTAAACATGATGATAATAATTCAGCAGGGATAAAACAACATAAAGCAGGATGGTGCCTGCAATCCCTAAAATGCCCCAGAGAGAGACAAACAGGATGGCACATGCTGCTAAAATATAACGCATCTCATTGCCTTGCCAAGCGAATGACTTGACCTTCATGGAGAACATAGGCAGTTCGGAAACCAGCAACAATGAACTGACGAGAGCCAGCAACAAAGAGCCTGCTACAAACAGGACCGGATTGGCCTGTGCGAAAGGACGGGCGGCATAGAGTATGGAGGTCCAGAAAAGTGCGTGTGCCGGTACCGGAAGCCCCAGGAAAGAGGTCGTTTGCCGCGTATCGATGTTGAACTTGGCTAAACGCAGTGCCGAGAAGACCGGTATGATGAAGGCCAGATAGGCTACATACGTGTTCCATGAACCGAATGGCAGGAACGGGGCCGCTCCTTTCAGGGAGTCGTAGAGCATGAGGCCCGGTGCAACTCCAAAACTGATCACATCTGACAACGAGTCCAACTCTTTACCGATGGGAGAGAAGGCTTTCAACAGCCGTGCGGCAAATCCGTCCATAAAATCGAACAATGCCGCGATGATCACCCAGATCACGACTGCCTCCCTTTCGCCTTGCAGGGCCAATACGCTGGCAATGAAACCGGAGGCCAAACTACAGCAAGTAATCGTATTAGGAATGTATCTTTTCATTTTCTTTTAGGTAAACGAGCAATTACAGTTTGATTGCCGGTCACTTTTTGATCCATCTCGACCAGGATTTCAGAATCGACCGGTAGGAACAGGTCCACGCGCGAACCGAATTTGATGAATCCCATGTGTTCATTGACATTGCAGGGTTCTCCCGCCTTGGGATAGGTGACAATCCGACGGGCCAATGCACCGGCAATCTGCCGCATGAGGATGTCAATTCCCTGAGAGGTTGTGACAATCACCGTCGAACGTTCATTTTCCGTACTGCTCTTGGGCAGATAGGCAGCCATGAACCGTCCGTTCTGGTGGGCGACATATTTTACCGTGCCGTTGACGGGAAACCAATTGGCATGTACATTGAAAACAGACATGAAAATGGAGACTTGTAACCGCTTCTCATGAAAGATCTCTTTTTCCACGGTCTCTTCAATGGCCACGATGGTACCGTCTGCCGGAGCAATTACCATCCCTTCCGGATCAAACGGGAAACGACGGTAAGGACTACGGAAGAAGTTCAGTATCAATAGGAAAAAGAGAATCGAAAACGATAATACCGAATAAAAGAGCAAGCCGCTTTGTACGGTGTAGTACAAAGCCACATTGACGATAAAGAGTATTGTGAACAACGTCAGCAACAAGCCTGTTCCTTCTCTGTGTACTTTCATTCCTTGTGTTTTTACTATTCTAATCTGCAAAAATATTCATTTTTGGCGAATAACAAAACGAATTAGCCGTTGACCTGTCTTATTTTGTTTAATTCCACGTACCAAAGATACCCCTCTACCTGCTGATAACCCATCTGTCGGATCAGTTTGAGATAGTTCTTTACCTGGGTGACATGCGAGGATAAGCTCTTCTGTCCGAACTTGTAATCAATGACAGTGACCCGTTCGCCTTGGATCAGAACGCGGTCCGGACGTCGGGTCATGCCCTTTTCTCCCAAAATGTCCACCTCATTCAGCACACGGGCCTGGCCGTTGTACCAGTCGGCCACTTCCGGCTGAGTCAACAGGGTATGCAACCGTTGGGCCAGTTGTGTTGCCTCGTTCCGGTTGATAATGCCGTTTTGCCGGTAAAGTTCGATGGAGGACTCAATATCTTGGGGGGTACGGATGCTGCTCAACAGTTCATGCATCAGCGTACCATGTTTTCGCCGGAGGTTATCGAAGAAATAGTTCTTGCCCCGCAGACGTAGTTGCAGGCGTTCTCCTAAAGGAATGGAATGTAGGCGCCCCAGGCTGATCTCTTGTCCGGACTCTTTCTGCTCTGATTCAGGCCTCCACCAATGCCCCCATTCAAAACAACCGGATGTGCAATCGAAACGGTCGGGCAACGAGTACAGCCGTTCTCCTTCGTACGTCTCTTTCGTTTCTAACCGGAGACTGGCCCAGAGCAGATCTCCAATGGAATTGATTTGGGCAACCTCTCCGTTTTCATCCAGCTTTTTCGGACGTGGGGCAAAGACGATCAGCTCCTCTTTGGCACGGGTCAGGGCGACATAGAGGGTATTCAGGTTGTCGATGAAGGCCTGCAACCGCTCTTGGAAATACTCTTTGGCAAAGTGAGTCTTTCCCAATATCTGACCATATCGGAGTGGCACCAGATGAAGCCGGTTGAAAGGCTTTTGTTTCGGATGGCACCATAGAATAACCGGTTTTGTGGGTTTGTGGTCAATGGCCCAGTCTCCGAAGGGCAGGATGACGGCTTTGAATCCCAAACCTTTGGATTTATGGACTGTCAGAATGCGGATGGCGTTCTGTCCGTCCGGTGTTGTGATGGTCTTGCGCTGCCCGGTTTCATCCCACCAAGTCAGGAACCGGGTTAGGTCGGAGCTCTCCTGCTGGGCATATTCGGCAACCATATCGAGGAGTGCCTGGATAAAGACCTGTTCCCGGTCTGAGAAATGAACCTCAAATAACCGATAGAGCCCCTCCACCATTTCATAAAGCGGCAGACAGGACAAGGAGAAGAGGTCGTTTTTGTCGATTCCCAGATCTTCCCAGAGACTCTCCTGCATCCCTTGGGTTTCCAAGGTGCCTTTCAGTGCCACAAAGGTATAGAAGGCCATTTGCCGGGAGGGGTCGTTTCCCGGGTTCTTGAGGTAGCGGAGCATGGCAATGAGGAACCGGACTGCCGCTGAGCTGCTCACGTAGAGTGCCTCATCGGAAATCAGGTCATATTGGAATCCATCATCCGGGTGCTCCTCTTTGTATTGCAACAGGTAGTCGGCCACCCGGGCTCCTTCCGCATTGGTACGGATCAGGATCGCGATGTCGCGCAGGGCATATCCCTGTTTTTGCAAGGTCTGCAACACGGAGGGCAATGCCTGCAGGGCTTCGGCTTTCCAGTCTTCATCCCGTTCCATGAATTGGATACGTACATGCCCCTCCTTCTCCCGGTGGGGTCCCGGCACATACTGATGGCAATGTCCGTATGCCTGCATCAATTTGGTCCGGTAGGGCTGGCGCTCCTCCTCCGTCAGGGAGGAGGCTTCCAATGCCTCGTTGTACAGGCTCTGCAGCAGGGTGGGGGCATTGGTAAAAAAGGCATTGTTGAACTCGACGATGTGGTGACAACTGCGCCAGTTGTCGTGCAGCGTCTCCTCTCGCACCTCGTCGGGACGGAAATCACGCTGCACCTGTTCGTCCAATAGTTTCCAGTCGGAGTTACGGAACCGGTAGATGCTCTGTTTTACATCCCCTACTATGAGGTTTTCCTTCCGGTTGGCCAGGCTCTCCGCCAGAAGAGGACGGAAATTGTTCCATTGCATCCCACTGGTGTCCTGAAATTCATCGATCATGAAATGGTCGATGTATGTGCCTGTCTTTTCATAGATAAAGGGTGTCTCGTTACCCGCAATCACCTTGTGCAGCAACTCCGTGGTATCGGCAATCAGCATCATGTTGTGCTCCTCCCGGTAGGCGGCGATCTGCCGGGAGATGTCGGTCAGAATCCCTAACGTATAATAGTAGCGGATGATCTCTTTGGCGGTATGATAGGGCTGCATGTGGGAGAACAGACGGATGACCTCTTTGATGGAGTCGTTCAGCCCATTCTCGAAGAGGCAGGCAATCACCTGTCGCACACTCTCTTTCATTGTCTTGGTGAAACAGCCCTCCGGATTGTCTGCCAGTCCGACAAAGGTAGCTGTCGGTTCTTTCAACTCGCCGTTGGCCAGTTTCTGGAAATAATGGATGGGCGAGCGGCTGCCTCCCTTGAAGTCGGAGGGTTGCATGCCATACGTGGCCAACAGTTCCAGAGTCCGTGTGCCCAACTGTTTGGCCTGATGCTCTACGGAACTGATCAGGGCTTGCAGCTCCTTTTGGTAGGTTTGCAGGATCTCTTTGTCCGCAATATCCTTTGTCACCTGCTCGCTGTAGAGTTGGTAACTCTCTTTGAACACTTCGCGGCCCAGTGCCAACATATCTCTACGCAGGCTCCATTCGCCGCCCTCTTCGATTTTGTTCTCAGCGAAACGGAGCAGCCAGTTGAGCAGGGGACGGTTCTCCGGTTTGTCTAATTGGGACAACATTTGGTCAATGGCCTCTTCAAGCACATGCTCCTGATCCATCTCGATGCCATACCCCCCTTGCAAACCGATCTCGCGTGTGAAGGCACGCATGGTCTGCTGGAAAAAACGGTCGATCGTGCTGATGTTGAAAGCGGAGTAGTCATTGAGGATAGCCGTCAGAATTTGCGAGGCGGATGTCCGTATCCGCTCTTCGTCCATCCGATACATGGTGGACAACATCCGGAGATAATCCGAAGATTGTCCGGAGGCCAGTCTGTACAACTCTTCGACAATACGCCCCTTCATCTCGTCGGTCGCCTTGTTGGTGAAGGTGACTGCCAAGATCCGGCGATAGGCACCTGGCTGCGAGAAGAGCAGTTTCAGGTATTCACCTGTCAGTTTATGGGTTTTTCCGGCTCCTGCGGAGGCCCGATAGATGGTCAGCATTTAGATGATCCGGCTTTTGGTGTATCCCTCTTTCTGCAACAGTTCCAGCACTTTGTTGCGGAAGTCTCCTTGGACTATGATTTCTCCCTCTTTGGCCGATCCTCCCACACCACATTTGGTTTTCAGAAGTTTTCCCAATGCGGCCAAATCGTCGGAACTACCTCTGAATCCGGTGATGAGGGTGACTGTCTTGCCGCCCCGATTCCGTTTGTCGAGTGAGATACGCAACGGCTGCTTCTCCGGGGCTAACGTCTCCTCTTCCTCCTCTTGCCGGGTCTCATACTGGTAATCCGGGTTGGTGGAATACAGAACACCCAGCCGGTCTTTCCAATCGTTATTCTTCATGTGGCTCCTGTTCTTTGGTGATTAATACAGTGGCATACGCGGCAATCCCCTCTTGCCGGCCTGTAAAGCCTAACTTCTCTGTCGTGGTGGCTTTGATGGAGATATCCTCTTCCTCCACCTCCATGACCTCCGCCAATATCCGTTTCATCGTGGGAATATGCGGATTCAGTTTGGGACGTTCAGCCGCTACGGTTGCGTCGATGTTGCCCAGTTCATATCCCTTCTCGCGCAACAAGGCCATCGTCTTGCGCAAAAGGATTTTGCTGTCGATGTTTTTATATTCGCCGGCTGTGTCGGGAAAATGATAACCGATGTCGCGCATATTGGCCGCGCCCAACAGGGCATCGCAAATGGCATGGATCAGCACATCTGCATCGCTGTGTCCGAGCAAGCCCAACGTATGTTCTATCTGGATCCCGCCCAGCCAAAGCGGGCGGTCGGGCACTAATGCGTGCACATCATATCCGAATCCTACTCGTATCTTCATGGGAAAATAGATTATCTGAACAGGTTCTTGATACCATCCATGTCAAACGACAGGGAGAAACGGAGCGTCTGGTCCAGCGGGTTGCTTTGGATCGTACTGATCAGATAGGCGGCATCCAACTGGAATACGCTCATACGGAAACCGGCACCTAACGAGAAGTACTGACGGTTTCCCTGATTCTGATTCTCATAGAAGTACCCCCCGCGCACAAAGAACTGTTGGTTGTAGTTGTATTCCAAACCGATGGAGGCCATGATCTCCTGCAACTCTCCCTTGAATCCGTTGGGTGAGTCACCGAACGACTTGAAGATACCCGTGATGGGCGACATGTTGTTATAGTCATCCACGGCTGCCTCATACGCCTCTTCCTCTTCTGCCGAAGAACCGGTACGAACCGGATAGCTGGGTACCAGATATTTGCTCAGATCTACATATACTCCGATCTGGTTGTAGTCGTCCAGCGGATAGAGCAGACCGGTTCCCAACCGGAGGGTGGTCGGGATGAACTGGTTGGTCTCACCACCGTTATAGGAAACCTTTGTACCGATATTGGCGATGTTGAAACCGAAACTCCACATACATTCCCGGTTGCCGAGGATCACATATTTCTCCAGGTAACCGGCAATGTCGGCTGCAAAGGCGTTGTCAGGCACCATTTCATAGTCGCTGCCACCCATATCGGAACGGATGAAGCGCAGACCTACCGCCATAGAGAAAAGATCGGACAGTTTGCGGCTATAACTCAAGTCGATTGCCATTTCGTAGGGGTTCAAGGTCATTGTAGCTCCTCCGGTCTCCATGGTACTTTGCCGCACTTCACCCAGCGAGAAATAGCGGACCGAAGCACCGATGGCCTGCAGATCGCTGTCGCCCAACTTGTAGTAACCCGTCAGATTGACGAGGGCCACGTCGTTGACCAATTTGCGCAACCACGGTGTGTAGGAGAGAGCCACCCCCGCTTTACTGTAGGCAAACGCATACTTGGCGGGATTCCAATATTGGGAATAGACATCCGGTGTGCTGGCCACACCGTTGTCACCCATACCGCCGCCTCGTGCATCGGGAGCGATGGAGAGGGAGGGAATGGCGGTATGCACCGGAGCGAATGTATTCTTTTCATCTTGTGCCCAAAGGAGGCTGACCGAGGCCATCCATCCCATCATGAGCAGGAGTAATGTTCGTTTTGTCTCTTTCATGCTTGTTCTCTGCTGTTGATTTTTTATACAAACTTGCTTTTCCCGGCTTTATTGTGCCAGTATGATTAATTTATTCGCCTTTGTCACCTCTTTTGAATAGGGTGTCCGGATGGAAGCCCGGTAGAGATAGACACCCGGACGGAGACGTGAACCGCCCTGGTTGGTCAGGTCCCAGGTGACAATGTAGGATTTGAAGAGCTCAGACGAGCCCGATTCTTCAGTCCACCAGACGCGACGCCCCGTCATGTCATAGACAAAAATGCGTACTTGCATGGTGGTCTCCGGACGGTTGTGTTCCAAATGGAACTCGACCTGTCCGCGGGCTGGATTGGGAGTGGCGTACAGATCCATGAGCTGGGGCTTCAATCCCTTCACGACTTCGAACGTGAATGTCAGGGTCGTTGAATTGTTCTGCACGTCCCACACTTTGAACTCAGCGGTGTGAAGTCCCTCTTCCAGCGCCGGAATGGAAAATTGTACCAGTCCTTCTCCATCACTGCCGGTGAGAATTTGAAAATAACTGTTGAGATTATAACTGCGTGACGTCTGGTTGTCTATGGTCAGCATGATGTCATGTCCGATGCTGCTGCCACTGACGTTCACACCGCTCTTGTCCCACAGCTTCGCGGCAAAGAGTGGTGTCGGATTGACCTGTCCTCCCTCGACAAAGGTGGTGTCATTCAAGAAGAGGGCTCGGATCTCCGGACCGATGGTGTCCTTCTCGGCTGTCTCGTCGGTCTCGCCTACCCGGAAGTTGAGGAAAGCTCCTTGTGCCTCTTGGTTGGTGAGTTCGTCTGCCGCATAGAGGTTCAGCTTGCCGTAGTTGTTGGAGTAGGAGATGTCTTTCGGCACTGTGAACGAGAAACTGAATCGTCCGTTCCGCACCGAGTCGTTCCCGATGTAGAGTGTATTATTATATAATGTATAGGAGATCGTGTCTCCGACCGCGTTGTTGTCGAGGGTCTGTGCCGTGTTTTTCGCATCCAGCACCGTCGGGTAGAGCATGCCGTTGAAGTCACCGGCCAACGATCCCTCTGCATTATGGACTTCGCCTTCGATGGTTACCCGTTGCATCGCCTTGAAGGTGAAGGGTTCTGACCCCACCGCTTCTCCATTGATGCGAGTCACCTGCATCTGGTATTCCGGGTAGGCCAGTTTCATGGCCGGGTCACCGATCAGGATGAAGTTGAGCTTGTTGCTGTTACATCCTAATTTGTTCTTGGTCTGTTTCATGACCTCTCCGAAGGTGAGGCGGTGCCCCTCATTCTTTTCGAAGAGATGTTTGATCAGCTCCTGGTTGATCTTGAAGTTCTCGTCGGGATAGACGGCACGTGTGGTGGTGTAGAGGGCCACACCGCCGCTGCTTTTGTGCAGCAGCACATCTTCGCCAGCCGACGTGTTGAGGTCATCAAACCGGGTGAAGTCACACGTGGCGGTGATCCAAAGGGGCAGACAGGTGTATTGCGATTGCAGGATGTCTGTCTGTGTCAATACCTTCTCGTCGCTCCAGGCCTGTGTGTTGCCGTGTCCGGTGTAGTTGATCATGAGGATTCCCTCTTTCAGCAACTGCTGGATTTTGCTTCTCACAGCCGGATAGGTGGTGGTACCGGAGGCATCTTTCTCTTTCTTGTAGGCATCGAAAAAGATCTTGTTCACCAAAAACTCCGGATAGTTGTTTTCGATGTAGTCTGCCTCGGTGTTGGACTGGGTCAGGTGGTAGGTGGCATAGCTGTCACTGGCACTTCCGTCGTCTGCCACAAACGCCACCTTGTTTTTCCAGGCTCCGGTCTGCTGGTTACTCATGTAGGTAATCAGCTTCGTCACGACGTTGGCAGCCTCCGTGGTCGTACGCACAGGGAACCGGCCCACACCGATGTCCATCCCGTCGCACGCAAGATTGGCACCGTCCGTATCATCCAACATGCCGAAATAGTCGTCCGTCACGTATGAATTGATGTTGAGCGACTCCTGCGACTGATAGGTCAGCAGGAGATTGTCCCGGTTCAGGGTGGTCAGGTAAAGTCCCCGGTTGTCATACACGCCATCACCGAAGAGCAGCAGGTATTTCGGAGCATCCTCCTCGGAACTGCTGCGGTCGTAAAACATTTTCAGGAACCGGCGGTAGGCGGTGGCATCGGGTGTGCCGCTGGAGAACTCATTGTAGATCTTTTCCGGTTGTACCACTTGTACACGCAGGTTGTCCCGGTCGCGGTGTGCCTGTGCCAAGGTCTCTGCCTGGACAGCAAAAGCCTTGGGCGCAATGATGATCATGTCGTTTTGTGGCAGCGCGTGCAGATCCTGCGGCTCCACGTCGCCCACCGTGACAGGGCTGGCAAAGGTCCGGTCTGTCTGCACCACGGCAAACTCACGCAGACTACCGGCGGGAATGGTGAAACTCAGTTCGGAACCATTGCGTGTGGTTTCCATCACCTGCGGGTTGACAGGGTCGGTCACATCGAACACCACGGTTCGCTCCGTGGCCTCCTGAATCACGAAACGGGAGACATTGCCGATGGAAGAGATATTGCGGAAAAAGGTGTAGGCTCCATAGGGTTTCAGCGTGCGCTGGGCCTGTAGGCGGATATAGTCTAACCGGACATTCTCGTGGCCGGTGGTGCTGTATTGCACCGTCGTACGGATGGACTCCGTCTTGTCGCCCGTCCAGGTACCGATACCGGAAAAGGCGATCGCTTTGGTGTATGTGTCACTCTTCGAACTGGATCGGATCGTGCCGCTCACCACCCGTTGGTCTCCGATGGTCAGGCTGACATTCCCGCTTCCGCTGGTGGCTTTGGAGACAAAGCGAAGTGTCACCTTGCCGTCGTCGTTTGTGATGCCCGGCATGGAGAAGGTGAAACTTTGCGAGAGATTGCCCGCAAACGACTCACCGAACAGCTGTCGCCCCGATTCGTTCAAGGAGACCAGCTCCTTTTCATGCAGTTGATAGTCATCAAACTGGCGGACGGTCAGGGTGGCCCCCTCAACGGAGGCGAGGGACTCCATCTCCTTGACCTCGGTCGCATCTGTCACGAAGTAGTAGCCAGCCGTCGAGTAGGGATTGTTGGTGTGCTCGAAAGTACCGGTAGAGGCGTTGTAGCTCCACTGGATGGGGCCACGGGCATAAAACAGCAGACCGTCGCCTGTGCGCCAGACCGCCGTGGCGGGCAGGTCATCGATATAGGGCTTTGAAAAGTCCTCAGCCAACGGCCAACCGCCATACCCATGTACCGACACGCGGGAGGGATCGGAGAAGCCCATCTTCTGCAAATCGGTGTTAGACAACTTATAGATACCGCTTTCCGTCACTTGTATCTTGACCCATTTGCCGGTGGCCAACACGGATGAGGCAGCATAGTCCGTTGCCGGAATGGCGAACAGCTCGCCTCCCTGCAACAGCATACACGCCAACAGACATCCCATCCAGGTCCACATACGCCGGCCTATGGCTTTATATCTTCCTTCGTTTTTTCTCATGTTGTTATCTTACATAAAAGTCGAGTAGCTTTTGCTCCCCGATGTATCCCTGCAGGTGATCATCGATGTGTACCGGCCCCACACCGACAGGAGTGCCCGTATAAATCAGGTCACCCATCTTCAGTGTGAAGAAACGGCTGACATACGAGACAATCCGATCGACGGAGAAGAGCATGTCCGATGTATGCCCCTGTTGCACCGTCTGTCCGTTGATGTCCAAATGAAACGGCAGCTGCTGGATTTCCCCCACCTGCTCCAACGGTACAAATTCGCCGATTACCGCAGAATTGTCGAACGCCTTGCAGAGTTCCCACGGCAATCCCTTCTCCCGCAGTTGCCGTTGCAGGTCGCGGGCGGTGAAGTCGATTCCCACGGTTACTTCGTGATAATAGCGATGGGCAAACCGTTCGGCGATGTTCTTGCCCAGCCGGTCGATTTTCACGACTATTTCCGTCTCGTAATGCACCTCCTGCGAGAAGTCGGGAATAAAAAAGGGCTTTCCATCTTTCAGTAGGGAAGAATCCGCTTTCATGAAGATGGTCGGCTCTGTTAGTTCTAACGTATGATGTAACTCTTTATTGTGGGCGGCATAGTTCATGCCAACAGCGATAATTTTCATTTCCTCGTTCCTGTTAGATTATTCAAAAGCAAAAATACGAATAATAATCATTCTCAAAAAAGGAGCCTCCCTTTTTCCAAAGAGGGTTGTACCTTTTTTCAGAACTGACCGAAGAGAGTGTGGTGCTGAACCCACAGAAACAGGTGACCGACACCCAGGTGCGTGAACAGGCGCGTGTGGATATCAACTGCAAGAAAATATGGCTGAAGATTCATGGCGATTTCAATCTCGGACGCGACATCGCGACTTTCACCCAACAAAAAACGTTGACAGACAGGATGAAATGCCTCAAAAGATTTGTATGGCAACGGGATTTATGTAATTTTGCAGTTGCATTTCAAAATTGCATAATCAAGTATGCATCCTTTCAGGCAGTTCGCAATTTGCCTTGCTGAAAAAGGTTTCACAGTCCTTAGCAGGACGTACTGCCGTATTCGAGCTCTTACCCATGTCTTATTCCGAGATACGGGAAATAGCCTCTGACACGCCGCTTGATCAACTGCTACTGAACGGGTTCTATCCTGCGATTTATTCGGGACGAAACGTGCCTAAATTCCTCTATCCAGCCTACATGAAAACCTATCTGGATAAAGATGTGCGTGATTTGCTGCAAATCAAGGATATGATGCAGTTCCATATGTTTATCCGTCTATGCGCCGGACGTGTCGGATCGTTGTTCAAAGCCTCCGAGTTGGCGAACGAGATCGGTATCAGTTCGCACACAGTCACGGCATGGCTCTCCGTCTTGCAAGCATCCTATATTGTGGCTCTTCTGCCCCCTTATTTCGAGAATACGCGTAAACGGCTGACTAAAACCCCCAAGCTCTACTTTACAGACACGGGATTGGCCTGTTATCTGCTTGGTATTGAGTCTCCGGAACAGCTTGCACGCGATAAGATGCGAGGGGCGTTATTTGAGAATTTCATCGTGATGGAAGCGTTGAAACGACGTTATAATCAAGGCAAGGAGAGCAATCTCTATTTCTACAGAGATTCGAACCAGAATGAGATTGACCTGTTGCTGAAGAAAAGTTCGGGATTTTATGGCATCGAAATCAAGTCGGCCATGACTTACCATGCAGACTTTGAAAAGGCGTTGAAACAGATGGACAACTGGATTAAAGAACCCATACAGGGAAAGGCTGTGGTCTATGCGGGAACACTCGAAAATACCGCAGGAGGTATCAACCTGTTGAATTATACTCATTTGGACGGTGTGTTGGAGTAGGTTTTTCAAGGTGCAGAAACACACCACATTCCCTTGGAATTTCATCAAATTACCAAAAAAATATGCATCTTTGTAACTATCTGCAGAGTGTCTAATTTTTTGACACTGCTGTCCAATTTTTTGACACTTGTACACTGAGCCACAAGACACCGTCGGTCACGGCATACATGCTTTGTCAATTATTGGTCATTCCCAATTTTTCGATATCCTTTTCGAAAGTTTCCCGTCGCAAGGCACGCGATTTCAGTTGACTGCGATAGTTATATATCGTCTGAGGGGAATAGAACAGCAGAGCGGAAAGCCTGGCCGAATCATTCACCCCCATCCGTATTAATGCAGCTATACGCAATTCCGTGTTGAGTATCTCCCCTTTTTTCAGTATGATTTGTGCATCAGGACGTAGTATTTGGTTTAATTCATCGACAAATGTCGGATACAATGTAATGAAAGCCTGGTCAAAATGGAAAAAGAACTCCCGAGAGTCAGCCTCTGACAGATGTGCCGAACGTACGATGCGCATCAAATCATCCGTCTGTCCCACTTTGACCTTGCGTTCCACGGTTTTCTTGAAGGAAGTCAGTTTATCCGTATAAGAAGCGCATAAATTAAAGAAAAGACTGACGCATTCTTCCCGTGAGCGATTGGTATCCTTCAGCTTTTTGTTCAGAAGGCTAAGTTCTTTGTTAAAGAATGACAGTTGCTGATTGATTTGTTGTTGTTCATTTTTGCTGACTGCCAGTTTATGGTTTGCCCGAATAGTCAAGAATACAGTGATTACCAACGCAAGCAACAAGATACTGATGCAGTAAATAGCTCTTGTCTGGCTGGCATTTGCCCCCTTCAGCTGTTGTTCATATTTTAATACAATATTCGGCATCCGTCGGCTTATCTGCATCAGTCTAAGCCTGTTGTTTAAAAACAAA
>JBJECC010000011.1:0-3661 GCA_051870655.1 Parabacteroides sp.
CTCCTCCGCATCATATCGGTGGGCATGCTGCAAGGCATTGTCTGCCATTTTTATATATAATTCTTGATGAGACAGCATCTCTTTGATCCGTCTCTCTATCCTATCCAGATGTTGGACATCGATTTTATATCCGTTTACCCCGTCTTCCACCATTTCCGCAATGCCCCCTACAGTCGGGACAATGACAGGCAGTCCTGCACGCATGGCTTCAAGAGCCGTCAAACCGAAGGTTTCAATGAACCGATTCTTGTCCGACAGGTTCAATACGACAGACGACTGCATATAGAAACCAGATACATCATTTTGTCGGGGAAATATTGCCAGATTACTCTCTGGTGCAACCTGTACGGAATGTTCCTTCAAATAGGTTTCTATATTTTCCTGTATGTCGTTGATCACGATGATGAAGCTGTATTGTGGCAGACGTTTGGATAATTCGATAAACGCTATAGTGCCCTTGTATCCTTTGAGGGAAGAGAGCATCAGGATAGTCTGCCTTTTGAAGGCAGCTTCTGCATGGGGATGAAGCTTTGCCACAAAATTTTGTGTCAACGCATTGCCGATCACGCATACCTTGTCCTTGCGTGGCAAGAACGAGGCCTGATAGTCCGATACACAGATGATCTCATGTGCCAGCCGTTGCATCATCCAGGCCAGCACTTTGTAGAAGGCACTCTTGATAAATGCATTCTCATGATAATGATAGACCACCCGTTTCCCGGTCATTCTTCCGGCCAATGCAGGTCCCACGGGCAGCAATGTATTGATGTAAAACACCGTATCTTTGTCGAACAGCCATCTCAATGCGACGAAAAAGGTGTAGAGCTGTATCGCTGCATAGCGGCACATTGTCACGACGGGATTTGTGGAAAAATGGTAGGGATAAGTATGTATGCTGAGATTATTCCTCCCCATTAGCTCATCCAGTACACCTCCTTTGGAGGTTACTAAATCTACCCGATAGCCCTTTTCCAACAGTCCCTCCAACACCATCTTCAACACCTTCGGACTGCCGCTATAGTCATTGAAGAGATGGAAACAGACGATATGTTTCATTCCTGTTTTGCTTTTGCGAATTGATTCAGGTGGGCCAATAAATCGTTCCATAGCTTCATGGACAAAACTATGTCGCCCTCCACTTTCCCCTGTTCCCGTATGGTGAACCGGGCTATCATATCCATCAGATAGGCAGTATAGTCCTCTTTATCCATCCATCTGCCATCGTTTGAATGCAGATATTCGATGATCTGTCCTACTCCCCAATGACGTTCAAAGATAGCCGTCTGCGTAAAAAAATGGTAACGGTCGAGATGCAGGGGATAGCTTCGCTGTGCATATTCCCAATCGAATACGAACAGCCGTCCCTTTTCTACGAACATGTTCCAAGGGGTGAAATCGGCATGATAGGCTGCGAAGAGGACCCGTTTTCCGCCCCATCTCTTTAGAAGACGGTTATAGGCTATCCTGATTTGTTGTTCTTCAACCTCCTTCGGTAACCACTCCAAATGGGTCATCAGTTCGTACAATCGTTGGTAGAAGTCACCCTTTTCAAATTCGATAGGTTGTTGTGTGCAATGATACAATCTGTTCAGGAACTCCTCGTGTAGCTTCGTCCAGTGATGGAGTACTCTCGATTGGGTTGACTTTTTCGTACTTTGCACGAACATCCAAACTCCATTGTCCAACTGTCCACAATAAAGAGCCTTTGGAATATCTCTTATCCCTGCCTGTTCCAGTTCTTTAAGCATCTGTGCCTCTTGTTGGAACAGAAGGATGACTGCTTTGTTTTCAGTGAATTTGCTATATCCCAACACCTGTTTTCCCTTGCTGATCTGCATCGTAATCTTCTGATGTACACAGGGTGTTCCGCAGAAGATGGCATATTCCAGGTTCGTGGTACAGAATATCTTTTCCAATAATTGACGGAGTTCGTTGTGCAATGTGCACAGCATACTTTCTGCATGGATCACCTTCCTTACTATGCGGAACCGATGCAGCAAAGGGAACAGTCGTTTCAGCAGTTTTCCGTTTCGTCCACTTGGTTGGTAGAGTCCCATGGCTGTGCGTAAACCATGTACCGGCATCAACCATGTTTTTCCGTCTGCATTCGCAAAACGGTAGAAACGTTCTCCACTGCCGTAATGGAGCATGTTCGACAAGACCTGTTCTATGCTCATATCAAGACTGCTGTGTGTGGTATGCAGAGAGAATGGCATTCCGGATTTCCAGGCCATGTTGCTCCCAGGAAAAGGTTTGTGCGGCAGTTTGCGCATGATCGCCGAGTCGTTGTCGCTCTTCGCGATCGGTCAACCTGATCATACCCTCTTTTATCTTTTCGATCACCTCTTCACGTCTGGTTCGTGGAATCAGGATCGCATAATCATTATTAAAATAGCGCGTATAGCCAGTCGTATCCAGGCAAATCAAGGGTTTCCCCATCGCCATCGCATCGAATGATACCGTGACGGCTCCCTCTTTCAAGGCTGCATTGACCACTACGTCTGCCTTTTGCATCAGCTGTCGATAGACCTCCATGGGTACCTTTCCCGCCAAGGTGACCTGTTTTTCGACATGCAGACCGTCAATCAATGCTTTCAACCTGTTTTTGTCCGGTCCATTCCCTACAATAATCAGATGAATGTCCGGACACTCTTTTGCTGCTTTCGCGATTGCCTCGATGGTCAAGTCAAAACCTCGCCACGCATCCAAATGGCCGACGCTGATAAACTCCGTAACAGGTCTGTCTGTATGGGTAGATATAGTCTTTGGTATCTGCAAATCCGTAGCCACATCCGTGAAGAGTATCGACTTGGTTTGTACCTCTTTAGGCAATGCCTGTTGGGTGATCTTCGTTTTGCAGAGTATCAGGTTCGCATTCCGACAGCTTCTTCGTAAACCCACATTATATTTAGCAAACTTGGCTGCCACTCGCCGGAGAGATTCGATGAGTTGTGATTTCCGGTCATAGTGCTTCGAGAATTCTTGAGGCAGGCTCTCCAAACCGCCTACAGGCCCCCAGATGAAGAACTGTTTTTGCCCGTACGCACTTACTTTCCACAGTACATTGCCGTATGTCAGATGGTGAAAAATGGAAATATCATTCTCTATCATCGTCCGTTTCACGATACGATTAGTGGAGATTTGCCATAGATTGTAATAGGTACGTACTCCACGCAACCCCTTTTTCCACCATCGTGCCCACTTGGGCCAATCATAATAAAGCCAATGAATATGCGCATAATCCGGATGTGCGGCTATCCACGGCTCTATCGTATGTCGGTTACTCTCGCGGGTCAATACCCATAGCTCAAAGTATTTGGACATCTCCAATACCCAGTGCCACCCTACGCCAATCTCGCTTCCCAAATCGGGCTCGCAAGCGTAGGCTGAGACAAAGATTTTCAGTCGCTCCATTTTTCAATCAAGGATTTCTCTTTCACAGTTAAGTTCCTGCTGATTACAATCGTTCAATCTGTTCCTCCGTCAAGCCTGAGGCTTGCATAATCGTTTTCACATCAACACCCAAACACTTTAAGTTCTTAGCCATCTCCATTTTTTCTTCTGCCCGACCTTCTGCCCGACCTTCTGCTCTGCCTTCCGCTCTACCTTCCATCTTGGCGGTATCGAGCACGTCATTCTGAACCATGATGTCATCCATGTG
>JBJECC010000012.1:0-3645 GCA_051870655.1 Parabacteroides sp.
GCGAGACAGCCATCTTCCCGATCCAGATCTGGAAAAAGAAACGGGGTGTCAGCTATCTGCCCACCGACCGTAACTACGACCTGTATAAATTAGCTTGCCAGGTGACAGCACGTCGCTTCTTCCCGAACTTCCTCAACCTGGATGCGACTTTCAATCAAAGCGAGGAATGGCGTGCAGACGATCCGAAACGCTACATGCACGAGGTGGCCACCATGGGATGCCGTACCCGTGTATTCGAGAACCGTTTTGGTCCGAAGACCTCTATCGGACGAGGTAATCTCTCCTTCTCTACCATCAACATTGTCCGGTTGGCCATTGAATGTATGCAAGTGGCTAATCAGGAGGAGCGTATCGCACTCTTCTTCTCGAAACTGGACTATATGCTGGAGCTGACAGCACGCCAGTTGCATGAACGGATGGAGTTCCAGAAAAGTGCTTACGCCAAGCAGTTCCCGTTGTTGATGTCTTCGTTGTGGATCGGCTGTGACAAGCTGAAAGCCAACGACACGATTGCACCGGTCATCAACCAAGGTACGTTAGGCATCGGTTTCATCGGTTTGGCCGAGTGTCTGGTAGCACTGACCGGCAAACACCACGGAGAGAGCGAAGCCTCACAGCAGCTGGGATTGAAGATTGTCACCTATATGCGTGACCGTGCCAACCAGTTCTCCGATCAATACCAGCACAATTACAGCATCCTTGCCACACCGGCAGAGGGACTCTCCGGCCGTTTCACCCGGCGTGACCAAAAGGATTTCGGTTCTATACCGGGCATTACAGATCGGGCCTATTACACCAACTCCAACCATGTGCCGGTCTATTATAAATGTAGTGCCCGACACAAGGCTGAAATCGAAGCGCCTTATCACGACCTGACACGCGGTGGACACATCTTCTATGTAGAGGTGGATGGTGATGCGACTCACAATCCGGAGGCAATCATGCGCGTGGTGGATATGATGGACCACTATAACATCGGATATGGTTCTGTCAACCATAACCGGAACCGCTGTCTGGACTGTGGGTATGAGAATGCAACGCCTCATCTGGAAGTGTGTCCGCAATGTGGAGGCAAGCACATCGACCGCCTGCAACGGATTACAGGCTATTTGGTGGGCACCACAGACCGTTGGAACAAAGCCAAGCTTTCCGAACTGAATGACCGCGTCACACATGACTAAACAACCCGCATAGATCAGGATGATTTCGGTATTAGACATCGTGGAAGATACAACAGTGGATGGTCCGGGATTCCGGACCTCCATTTATGCAGCCGGTTGTCCCAACCGCTGCCCGGGTTGCCATAACCCGGAATCGTGGGATATTCACCACGGGCAGATGATGACAACCGAAGAAATCCTGTCGCATATCCTGGCGGATGATTTTGCCGATGTAACCTTTAGCGGCGGTGATCCCATGTTCCAGCCGGAGGGTTTTACCGAACTGGCCCGTGCCATCAAGGAACAAAGCCACAAAACCATCTGGTGTTACACCGGCTATACATTCGAACAGCTCCTCCTCCATCCCCAACAGGCTGCCCTCCTTGCCTATATAGATGTATTGGTGGATGGTCCTTTCATCGAAGCGCTTCGCGACGAAACACTCCTTTTCCGTGGCAGCCGCAATCAACGGCTGATTGATGTGCCAGCCTCCCTCCAGGCAGGGAAAGTCATTTTGGCAAATGTATCTTAAAAACAAATTTTACAACTTGCTGATTATGAACAATGGTTTCCTAAAGGTAACTTACCTACCTTCCTGTTCGTTCTTGTACAACCAACTGACAGAGACTATCTTTGCGGTGTCAATCATAAAATAATACACAAGTATGAATCAAGCAACCGTACAACAAACAGGGAATGGCTATAGTGTAGCCACCGTAGGTAATCTCGCCGATTTCGAAGGCAAAGCATTCATCAAAGAGATCATGGGAACCACCGCTATGGAGGTATCTTTCGGATCTTTAGCACCCGGACAGTCCGTTCCGTTCTTTCATACCCACAAGCAAAACGAAGAATTGTATATTGTACTCAAAGGGAAAGGGTGTTTCATACTCGACGGAGAAGAGATTGAAGTCAGCTCCGGCAGTCTCGTCCGTGTAGCCCCCAGTGTCAGCCGTTGCAATAAAAACACAGGTGAAGAACCGTTCGTGTACATCTGCATCCAGGCGAAAGAGCATTCATTGGAACAATATACCATGACTGACGGGGTCATCCAACAATAAGCAGTATGTGGAAGTCTGTTGACACACAAGATCTCCTCTTCCCCGATTGCCCCATTCGCAACGTACTGGCCCGTGTCGGAGACAAGTGGTCGCTGCTTATCATGCACGCCTTATCCCGACGGGGGGGCTCCGTTGCGTTTTACTGAATTTCGGAAAGAATTGCCTGACATTTCACAGAAAGTACTGACTTCCACCTTACGCCATTTGGAAGAGGATGGGTTTGTGACTCGTACTGTCTATCCGGAAGTACCGCCCCGTGTGGAGTATCAACTGACCGAACGGGGCCGTTCCTTCCTTTTGGCATGCCGACCTATGATTGATTGGGTCCTGGCTCATATGGCCGCCATCCTCAAAGAACGGCAAGCCAAACGAGGAAATGGATCAGAACGAGAATAGCTGGGCTCCCATTTGGAAAAAGGCCCGGTCACAGACTGGATTCCATACGACTTTGGCATGTAGGGGTATCGTATGACGACACACCGTAACCGGATGAGACACTTTCATCTCCACATGAATAATGCCCGGACGCTCACTGTAAAATGTAGCACGTTCACCCAACGGACGAAGGACAAAAGTGGCTCCACACCCTGCCTCCACTCGCCATACATCGCTTTGCCAAACAGGATATTCAGCATAGACAAAAGAGGAATATTTGTTGGCTGTATTGAGTGCGTTCCGGTCCCGGCCAGACAGAATCGTGGACCAGGACAAAGAGAGAGGGAAACGGGGACTCACCTGATAGGTCAAAATGGCATCCAAGAAACGGCCGGTAGTCCGGGCCTTGTAATTGAAAAATTCCGTATGATTGTAAGTAGCCCCAGGTGAAAAGTTGTAGGTGTCCCAAAAGGCCAGTTTCCATCTGCCGGCCCTCAATTCGGCAAAATAATTCAGTTCTTTGTAGTTGCCCGACGTATTGGTTCCGCTCCATATTCCCAGCCGAAGATGCTCTTTCGGAGTACTGACGCTGAGTGAAGAGGTGAGGACACATCCGTCACTCACCTCAATGCCCCTCCAAAGATGATTATTGGCCAGATTGAGCTCCCAGTCTATCCAAGCAGACAGGGGCTGTGCCCCTGCCGTGACATGGAGGAGAAGGGCAATCAGCACAAAGCCTATAGCCCGACTCCATTTTCCTACCGATTCCATGAGTCATGCTTTCAAAGAGAGATCAACAATCACCTTCATGGATGTCTCCCGATGCGCGTCAATGAACTGATACGCTTCGTCATACTGCTCAAAGGCAAAACGGTTGCTGACTAACGGAGAGAGTCGGATGATTCCCCGGTTGACATAATCGATGGCTGTCTGATAGTCCTCATGCCGGTACATCATCGAACCGATCAAACGCAATTCATGTTCTCCCAAATAGAACATACTGAGAGCCGGATCCTTGGCAAACACAGCCACTACTACCAAATCAGATC
>JBJECC010000013.1:0-3630 GCA_051870655.1 Parabacteroides sp.
TGATTGTGGATTTGGAAATCAAAAAAAACAGTAGAGAGGTTGATTTTTCTTCCGTTAAATTATGAGGTTTTAAAAAAAATACGCATATTTGAAGCTAGTTAATTTATTTAGGGAAGAATAGAGCGTTGTCTGTTATGGAAGAGAATAAGAACATACATGCAGAAGGTGGCGATAAAGAGATTTTGTACTCAAAAGCCATAAAAGCGGGGAAGCGGATTTACTATCTGGATGTGAAAAGGAATTTGAAAGATGATCTGTTCCTGGCCATCACAGAGAGCAAGAAGGTGCAACCGAAGTCTGGATCTGGTGCGCAGGTCGCATTTGAGAAGCACAAGATCTTCCTGTACAAAGAGGATTTTGAAAAGTTTCTGGAGGGAATGAGCGATGTGATGCGTTACATCGCGTTGAACACGGCGGAGAAAAAGAACATGAATTTGCCGACTGAGGATTCGTCCGGTGAAATCAAGTTGGATATTGAATTTTGAGGCTGCGTGAAAAAAGTAACGGGCTGCTTTCCGATCTGGAAAGGCAGCCCGTCCTTGTTTGCCTCGGTCAGATTATTCGGCCGGGTGGATTGCTTCTGTCGGACATGCGTCAGCACATGTTCCACAGTCAGCACACATTTCAGGATTGATGCTGTATTTGTCACCTTCTGAAATTGCTCCTACCGGGCACTCATCGATACATGTGCCGCAAGCAATACAATCGTCACTAATTACGTAAGCCATTTTGTTAAATTTTTAATTGATAACTTTTAGTTGGTGCAAAAATAGGGGTTTCTTCGTATTAAAAAAATATCTGGGCGGTTATTTTATCAAATATCTTTGTTTTTGGCAATATCGGCCTCTCTTTTCCGTTATAATCTAAAATTGTCATAAATGTTGAAACGACTTTTATTTATATGTATAGCGGCTTGGATGGCCGTACCGGGGATGGCTCAGAAGGAGCGGGTGAAGAATCAGCCTTATGCAGATCTGAAATGGTTGCATTTGGGTTTTCATGTGGGTATTCATGCACAGGATTTGTTGTTGACGAACACTGGAGTGGCTACGGAGAACGGTGAGATCTGGTTTGCCGAGATTCCATCGTATTCACCGGGGTTCAGTGTGGGTGTGATTGCCGATATGTATATGAATCCCTATTTCAACCTGCGTCTGTTGCCGACCATTCATTTTGGCGACAAGAAGTTCCGCTTCATGGAAAAAGAGTCGGGTGAATCGTTTGAGACCAATGTGCGCTCCAGTTATGTGTCGATTCCGCTGGATGTCAAATACAGTGCTTTGCGGTTGAACAACTATCGTCCCTATCTGATAGGGGGTGTGTTCGGTGCATTTGATATTGGCCGGAAGAAGGGTAATCCGATTTTGTTGAAAGGACGTGATTTCGGATTGGAGTTCGGCATCGGATGTGACATTTATCTGCCCTATTTTAAGTTATGCCCTGAACTGAAATTCAGTTTTGGATTGGTCGATCTGCTTGAAAAAGACCGAACCGACTTGGTGGATTTGGAATTGATGAAATATACGGATGCACTTTCCAAAGCCACCTCACGGATGGTGACACTGACTTTCAACTTCGAATGATCGCCTCTATATATATGTAGGCAGCCGGAATCGCCAGGATCACACTGTCGAAACGGTCCAGCATACCGCCATGCCCTGGTAGGATATGGCCGGAGTCCTTTACTTGTAAAGTCCGTTTCAACAACGATTCGACCAAATCACCCCATGTACCGGCTATGACAATGACGGCTGCCAATCCGAGCCATTCCAGACGGCTGAGGTCCGGTTCGTACCACGCAAACAGTTGGGAAGCAGCCAAGGCCACAAGGACACCACCGAAGAAACCCTCCCAGGATTTTTTGGGAGAAATGCGCTCAAACAGTCTGTGTCTGCCGATCAGAGACCCTACCAGATAGGCTCCCGTATCATTCAGCCAGATGAACACAAACAAAGCCAGTATCGGTAGCGGATGGTAACTCGTACCCTCCATATCGTTCTGGTTGGCAATGAAGTTCAGCAGGGAAAAGGATCCCGCACAATAGACCTGCCCCCACAAGGCATAGGCCCAATCGTGGATCGGATTGGGAGCTTTGCTGTAGAGCTCTCCGATAAACAGATAAAGAAGGAACAGGAGATAGGGGAGGAATATATGTCCGCCTGCCAAACCTGTCGTATAACAAAATGTAGCGACAAAAAGATAAACACCTCCTACACATCCGAGGATCTGTTTCAGGTGTGTCTCTTCATACTGTCTGATCAGTCCTTGGAATTCCCATAGTGACAGCCCTGTGATCAGGGCAAAGAGGGATAGAAACGAAAGGGGATGCCAGCAGATGCTTCCGGCCAAGAGGGCTACGAATACGATCCCCGTCAGTGCTCTTGTGATTAGATTTTTCAAAATATCGTCTTGTTAGTTCGTTCTTGATGATTTGTATTTGATTGCAAACCTACACATTTTAATCGAGAATTGGAGCAGAAAGGGGTATAAAAAAGAAAAGGTTGTCTCACGACAACCAATCTTCATTGTTAACCTTAAATCTAATACCATGAAAAACACAGTGCAAATATATGGCTTTTATGTTATGTAGCATACAAATTTGTTTGGAAAATTCATCTACTTAACTTGAATTAACCAATTTGTGCTGTAAAACATATATTGTTTACAGAATTTTTCTGTTCCTTTGTGCCCGTTGATAAAAATAGAGACTGAGAAATGAAGAAGAAAGTAGTTCCTGTACTGCTCCTGACCGGTTATTTGGGCAGTGGAAAGACAACCTTGGTCAATCATATTCTGGCCAACCAGCAAGGCATTAAGTTTGCAGTCATCGTCAATGACCTGGGTGAGGTGAATATCGATGCTGATCTGATTCAGAAGGGAGGTATTGTCGGCAAAAAGGATGACAGCCTGGTGGCACTGCAGAACGGTTGTATCTGCTGCACGTTGAAAATGGATTTGGTGGAGCAACTCAATGATATATTGAAGATGGATCGTTTCGATTACATTGTGATTGAAGCGAGCGGTATCTGTGAGCCAGAACCCATTGCACAGACCATCTGTACGATGCCTCGCATGAGTGGGGATTTCTCCAAGTTTGGAACAGCCCGTCTGGATGCGGTAGTGACAGTGGTCGATGCGTTGCGACTGCAAAGTGAGTTCGCGTGTGGTGACAACCTGACCCGTCAGGGAATCGGGGAAGAGGACATCGAGAATCTGATCATCCAGCAGATCGAGTTCTGCAATATGATTCTGCTGAATAAGGCTTCTGACGTGAAACCGGAGGAGCTCGAGCGGGTCAAGCGGATCATTCGTGTCTTGCAACCCTCTGCAGAGATTATCCCGTGTGACTTTGCTGCGGTGGATTTGAGGAAAATCATCCATACCGATCTGTTCAGTTTTGATCAGGTGGCCACTTCTGCAGGTTGGATTCGGGAGATCGAACGGCATCATGAAGAGCATGAGGAACATGAGGAGGATGATGACGATCATGATCATGATGAAGACCATGAACACGGTCATCACCATCACCACCATCATCATGACGAAGGTGAGGCGGAGGAATATGGAATCGGTACGTTTGTCTATTACCGTCGTCAGCCTTTTGACCTCCATAAGTTCGACCGTTTTGTC
>JBJECC010000014.1:0-3557 GCA_051870655.1 Parabacteroides sp.
CGTCCGCTTCCGGTCGATACCGCTATGCGGGTCAGTATCCGGCCGGTTCAGTAGCGTGACGCCGGATTGATATAGTCGGCGGCGTTGTTCCGGTCGACGAGCGGCATCTCTGTGATATACTCCTTTTGAGCGGGCTGTGTTCCCTGTATAGTCAGGGTATTTGCAATATCCACGCATTGCTCGATGCTCTCCGGGGAGTAAACGGTGGTCGCCAGATTGAGGCCAGCCGTCGTGTGAATTAAAAGCAGGAAAGTTTGCGAGCCGCCGCAACCGACCACAGTTTTCACGGTCGTGTTTTCCGCTTCCTGCAGGGCGGTTAGTACTCCTATCGCCACATCGTCGTCCGTGGCATAAACCGCACCGATTTGAGCTCCGTCTGTGGCCGCCAGCGCTTCTTCCATCGCTTTCTTGCCTGCAGCCTGTGTGTAGGCTTTGCTGGTAACTTCCATAACAGGAGTCGTCAGTTGTGCTTTGCAGCCTTCCGCCCTCGTTGTGCCGACGGGCGAGTCTTGTACCTGTATGATCAGTGTCGTGGTCGCGGGATCGGGCAGATGGGTGCGTATGAACTCTCCTGCCGCTTTGCCCGCCGCAGCATTATTTCCTGAAATCCGGCAGGTATAGTCTACGGGTATATTGCAATCGAACAGGATGATGTCTATGCCCATGTCGATGTATTTCTGGATCGAGTCGACGGATTGTCCCAGATCGGATAGGATAATCGCTTTGCAGGCCTCTTGCTGCAAGGTCGGATAGGCCATTGCGGTTAGTTGGATCTGTTGTTGCGAGGCGGAGTCTGCATTCGCGAGGAAATAGGGTTGTTGCAGGCTGGACGCCTGCGTGACGGCATAATAGGTTGCGGTGTGCCACCAACTGTTGCCGGCGGATGAAAGCGCCAGTCCGATCCGGGTCGTATTGACTTCTTCCCCTTTCAGGCAACCGGTTGTTAGGGTCAATCCTACCAGAGATATGGTGGCGATATAGTTGAGTAGACGTTTCATGGCAAATTATCGGAGTAGCTTTCGGGCAATGTTGTTTCAATGCCGTAAAGATAGAAATTTGCCCGGATAAAATGCGTATCGGGGTCAAAATGGGGGTGTCTGTCGTATCGGTAAATTCTTCATGGGCGTTAATTATTATAGAAAGAGCTTCCTGTGCACAGGAAGCTCTTGGGTTACATTTGATCCGAATGGCTATTTGTCGATAATGGTCGGTTCTGGTAGCGGTAAGAAGTTGTAAGGCACGATTTGTTCGGCACGCGTACCGGTGTTGGCGTTCGCGCGATCGTAGTCTTTATTGACGAAATCTTTCCAATTTATAGTTTCGCCGGCCGATTCTTTCAGCTGCTTGACGATGGCATAACGACTTGCAGCATCGTAATAAAAGCGGTTGTCGTTCATGCAACTGATGGATTCGGATCTCCATATCCCTTTGTTGTGCGAACGAGCTCCTTCATACAGGCCCACTGCGCTGTAATAAGCATTGTATTCCGGGGCCCTGAAGATGAAACTCCATGGGCAGGTCTCTTTTTGACCGGTAACGTCCACATTGAGGTACCAGCCGAGGCTTTGGTATTGCAAGGTCTGTTGCACTTTGGCTGACGTTATGGTCGAAGCGCGGGTATAGCAATCCGCTAAATGGCCGATGGCATGGCCCCCGACTTCGTGTACGAAGACGTTTTCAAAGCCTTGCATTGTTCCTGTTGCCCCCGGTGACAGGCATACGAAACCGGTTGTACGTTTGCTCTGCGAGTAATAATTGACAGTTCCGTTGTAATGGGAAACATTCATCAGTATAATTAAAGCACAATTTTCATCGGTGGTGCCGTCAGGCAGACTGGGCCGGATAATGTCCCAAGCATCGTCCAATGTTTTGCCTGGTTGTCCGGGATAGGAATCATCATACAGGCCACACCATGCGGAAGAAGAGGTATTGTCGTACATTGTGCCGAATTTGGTGTCTTTTAATGTGCTGCAAGGCGTTTCCGTGCCGCCCGATTTGTCGGAAATGCCCGATTCGTTGGAGATGGCAGCTACCCGCCAGATTCGTAGATAGGGGCGGTATGTTTTGTATGGTTCGACATTTGTGAACAGACTCTCTATTGCCCGAACCGATACCTGATCCCAATGTCCTCCCGGTTTCATGTCATCGGCCGTGAAGCCGTCACCGCTTACGATAATTGTGAATGCATCGCTACTGCCATTGGTATTGTCTTGGTACAAGCGGGCCTCGCCATCTGTCCATGTACCTGCGGCGGCGGATCCTGTGGTAAA
This sequence comes from Parabacteroides sp., assembly GCA_051870655.1. Classification (GTDB taxonomy): domain Bacteria; phylum Bacteroidota; class Bacteroidia; order Bacteroidales; family Tannerellaceae; genus Parabacteroides. The sequence continues at coordinate 2,271 of JBJECC010000014.1, forward strand.
AGAAAATGTTTCGCTGGGATCCGATTTTTCTCCGAACATATCCCAAGAAGTCACTCTCCAATAATATTTGGTCTCGGGTGTGAGTGTTTTTGAACCGTCTGCATATCCCGTAGATTTGATTCCTTGGCTTGCCCCGACGGTTGTCCATGTTTCTTGATCGGTTGAGTACTCTAATATGTATGTGAGTTTGTCTCCATCCGGATCAACGGCTTCTTTCCATACAAAGCGGAGTTCCGTGCTTACATCCGTAGCATTGTTCGTCGGATAGACAGCGGCTGTCGTAGCCGCCGGTTTCTGGTTGGCGGGGGTCGGCAGGGTGACTTTCACCGTTGCAGAACCGCTGTTGGTCATGATTGTAACATTAATGACGGAACTGACAGCCCTATATCCTAGGTCATTGAATTTGAATGATAACTGTCCGCTTCCGGTCCCTTCTGCAGGGGTGACATTCAGCCAAGGAGAATTGTGGGTAGCTTTCCATGATACACCCGCAGGGACGGTTAATTGGACACTGGAAGCATTCGTGGCGTTCAATGTGATTTCCTCGTTATCGACCGAGAGTGTCGGCGTAGGATCGTCAGACGGATTGTCTTTGCTGCAGCTTGCCAGCCCTCCCGCGAGACATGCAGCCATCAACACATAGTAAAAAGTTTTCATACTTGTGTAAGGTTTTGGATTAGATGATTAGGTGAATGGCAGGAGAGCCGACAACAATAATAAGAAAAAAATGGAGACAATGTTCCGTTGATATAATTATTTATGTTAAAGTGCTGAAAAAGAGATATTAAACTTTAATTGAAGTTGCTAAATCGGCGTGTTTGTTTGTAAGGCACTGTTAATCAGTGTGTCATGCATTCTGGGCTCAAAAAATGACGAAAAGGTGAAAAAAAATGATCCGAAAGTTTGGAGAGAAAGAAAAAGTCGCTACATTTGCACCCGCTAAACGGAAGTAACGTGGTTTAGCAATGAGTTCTTGCCAAAAGAAAAGTTGAAAAAATCAGCAGAAAGATTTGGAATTTAAGATTTCTTCCGTATCTTTGCAGTCCGTTTCGCTCTGATTTTTCAGGGCAGTTTTGCGGAGAGATTCAGCTTTATTTTAGCACACCAATCAGGTTCTTTGAATTACTGGATTTGTTTGAGAAAAACAAGAGAAATGTAGTATTTATCTATCAATTCCAAATTTGAGTACACTCAAATAAGGCTTAAATAGTCAGGACTCTAATAATCTATTAATTTTCTACAATGGAGAGTTTGATCCTGGCTCAGGATAAACGCTAGCGGCAGGCC
>JBJECC010000015.1:0-18379 GCA_051870655.1 Parabacteroides sp.
GATTCGACAAATATAGGGACAATCAAACAAAATCCCAAAAATGGGCACAAAAAGATAAAAATGTTTATCTTTGCGGCTTCAAAACGCAGATTTAAAAAATTGAGCATTGGTATGAACGAAATGGTTAAGACGCCTGAATTTCTCTTTGAAAGCAGTTGGGAAGTTTGTAACAAGGTGGGAGGTATCTACACCGTCCTTTCAACGAAAGCGAAGACGCTGCATCAGATCTTCCGTGATAATCTGATCTTCATCGGCCCGGATGTGTGGGGCGACAAGGAGATCGTGGATTTTAAGGAGGATGCGGAGCTGTTTGCCGATTGGAAACAACATGCACAGACAGTGGAGCAGTTGCGGGTGAAAGTAGGCCGTTGGAACGTGCCGGGTCTGCCTCCCGTGATCTTGGTGGACTTCAAGCCCTATTTCGGTGAGCGTGATGCGTTTTTCTATTCTATGTGGGAGCATTTTCAGGTCGATTCCATACATGCTTATGGCGATTATGACGAGTCTTGCATTTTTGCGTATGCGGTGGGTAAGGTGATCGAAAGCTTCTATCATTATTATCATCTGGAACAGAAATCGGTTGCCGCGCTCTTCAACGAATGGATGCTGGCTATGGCAGCACTGTATGTGCAGATGCAGCTGCCGGCGGTCGCCACCCTGTTCACGACGCATGCCACCTCTATCGGACGCTCCATTGCGGGTAACAACAAGGCCCTCTACGCCTATATGGACGGCTACAATGGCGACCAGATGGCACGGGAGCTGAATATGGAGGCAAAGCATTCTGTGGAGAAACAGGCTGCCCATCATGTGGATTGCTTCACGACAGTCAGCGACATCACGGCTCGTGAATGTACACAGCTGTTGGACAAGCAGCCCGACATTGTGACACCGAACGGTTTCGAACCCAATTTTGTCCCTGTGGGAAAAGCCTACGAGGAGAAACGGGCTGCCGCACGCCGCAGCTTGATCGGCGTGGCTGAGAAACTGTTGGGATGTCAGATTGATCCGAACGCCCTGTTGGTTTCGACCAGCGGACGTTATGAGTATCGCAACAAAGGTATTGATGTGTTCATCGAAGCGATGAACCGTATTCGCACTTCCGGCCAGTTGCAGCGTGACATGGTGGCATTCATCATGGTCCCGGCGTGGGTACGTGCCGCACGGGCTGACTTGAAAGAGGTGGTGGAAAAGGATCTGCCGACACATACGCCGATGCAGATGCCCTTCACAACCCACTGGCTGCATCACATGGAAGAGGACCGGATCCTGAACTACATTACGTATGCCGGCTTTACCAATGCTGCAACCGATAAATTGAAGATTATTTTTGTGCCCTGTTATCAGGATGGTCGCGACGGTATTTTCAACAAACCCTACTACGATTTGTTGATCGGTATGGATGCGACTGTCTATCCTTCTTATTATGAGCCTTGGGGATATACCCCGCTGGAGAGCGTAGCTTTCGGCATCCCGACCGTGACGACCAATCTGGCCGGTTTCGGTCTGTGGGCCCAGCAATCGTTGTCCGGCAAAGACATTTGCGAGGGCGTAGCTGTCATCGAGCGTGACGATTTCAACTATTTCGAGGTGGCCGACGCGATCAAACAAGCTGTTCTGAAGCTGTCAAAAGCTGATGCTCAGGAGGTAAAGAAGATCCGTCAACGTTGTTTCGACTTGGCTGGAAAGGCAGAATGGAGCAAGTTCATTGCCTACTATCAGAAAGCGTTCGAAATAGCAATGCAACACGCATCTGTAAGAAAAGGCTGAATATCTTGCGTCTAATTGGCAAGAATATGCTATCTTTGCAGCCGTTTTGCAAAGAGAAAGTAACATTTTAATTTTCACAATATGAAAATCAAAGCGAATAACGCAAACAATCCGATTTGGAAAGAAGTGTACTCACACTCAAAGTTGCCACAGCAGTTGGCACCTCTTCATGAGATTGCGACTAATCTCTGGTGGGTATGGAATTACGAAGGCGCTAAACTCTTCGGCAAAATCGATGCCGAACTTTGGAAATCGTCGGAAGGCAACCCTGTAGTCCTGCTGCAGAATCTGTCTTACCAGCGTATGGAAGAAATCATGAACGACAAATCCTTGATGGATGAAATCGATCGTGTTTACAAGCAATTCAAAGCATATATGAGTGTCAAGCCGGACCAGACAAGACCGTCTGTGGCTTATTTCAGCATGGAATATGGCTTGACAAACGTATTGAAGATCTATTCCGGTGGTTTGGGTGTGTTGGCCGGTGACTATCTGAAAGAGGCCAGTGATAGCAATGTGGATATGTGTGCCGTAGGTTTCCTGTATCGTTACGGTTACTTCACACAGTCTCTGTCAATGGACGGACAGCAGATCGCTAACTACGAACCGCAAAACTTTAACGCCCTGCCTCTGGTGCAGGTGACGCAGTCTAACGGCGAGCCGATGGTATTGGAGGTTCCCTATCCCGGCCGTGTCGTGTATGCGTATATTTGGAAGGTAAATGTAGGTCGTGTGCCTTTGTATCTGATGGATACAGACATCCCGATGAACAGCGAATGGGACCGCTCCATCACACACCAGCTGTATGGTGGTGACTGGGAAAACCGTATGAAGCAGGAGTATCTGCTGGGTATCGGTGGTATCATGATGCTGAACAAGCTGGGTATCAAGAAGCAGGTTTACCACTGCAACGAGGGTCACGCTGCATTGATCAATGCACAGCGTTTGGTTGAATACATCCAGAACGACGGTCTGACATTCAACCAGGCTTTGGAAGTGGTTCGTTCTTCTGCCCTCTACACCGTACATACTCCGGTGCCTGCAGGTCACGACTACTTCGACGAGGGTCTGTTCGGCCGCTACATGGGCGAGTTCCCGGGCAAGTTGGGCATCAGCTGGCAGGAATTCATCGACATGGGTCGTGAGAACCCGGGCTCAAACGAGAAGTTCTCGATGAGCGTGTTCGCCTTGAACACTTGCCAGGAGGCAAACGGTGTGAGCTGGTTGCACGGCAAGGTTTCCCAGCGTATGTTCGCTCCGGTATGGAAAGGCTACTTCCCCGATGAGTTGTACGTAGGTTATGTGACCAACGGTGTTCACATGCCGACTTGGGCTTCTACAGAGGTGAAGAAGTTCTATGCCGATCATTTCGATGAGAATTTCTTCTTCGACCAGTCCAACGAGAAGATCTGGGAGGCTATCCAGAATGTATCTGACGATGAGATCTGGGAGCTCCGCAAGACATTGAAGCGCAAATTGATCAAATACATCAAGGAACAGTATCGCATGACATGGCTGAAAAACCAGGGCGATCCGTCGAAGGTGGTTTCTATCTTGGACAAGATCAATCCGGATGCCCTGTTGATCGGTTTCGGTCGCCGTTTCGCTACTTACAAGCGTGCGCACCTGCTGTTCACTGACTTGGATCGTCTGGCCAAGATCGTCAACAATGAGAAGTATCCGATCCAGTTTGTCTTCACCGGTAAGGCTCACCCGGCTGACGGTGGTGGTCAGGGTCTGATCAAGTATATTCTGGAGATCTCCCGCCGTCCGGAATTCCAGGGCAAGATCATCTTCCTGGAGAACTATGACATGCGTCTGGCCCGTCACTTGATCTCGGGTGTGGATGTATGGTTGAACACGCCGACACGTCCGTTGGAGGCATCCGGTACATCTGGCGAAAAGGCAGAGATGAACGGTGTATTGAACTTCTCCGTCCTGGACGGTTGGTGGTATGAAGGCTATCGTGAAGGGGCTGGTTGGGCATTGACCGACAAGCGTACATACGAGAACCAGCAGTATCAGGATCAGTTGGACGCAGCCACGATCTATCACATGCTGGAGTCTGAAATCATCCCGACTTACTACGCAAAGAACAGCAAGGGCTACTCTCCGGAGTGGATCCAGTATATCAAGAACTCTATCTCTCAGATCGCTCCGCACTACACGATGAAGCGTATGTTGGATGACTATGTAGATCGTTTCTACAACAAGTTGGCCACTCGTTCTGCTCATCTGAAGGCTGATCATTATGCCGTAGCCAAGTCGATCGCTGCTTGGAAGGAAGAGGTGGCTCAGCACTGGGATTCATTCCAGGTTGAATCATTCACTTGCAACCAGGAGTTCAGAGAGCACGGACCGATCGTAGGCGAACCGTATAGCTTCCACTTGGTGATCGACCGCCACGAGTTGCAAGGTATGCTGGGTGTTGACTTTGTCGTGACTCAGGAAAACGCAGAGAAGCACACAACTGATATCGTGAAGGTTCGCGAGTTCAAGTTGATGAAGGAGGAGGGTTCTAAACTCTACTTCGAATTGAAAGCTACTCCGACAGTGGCAGGTAACCACCGCATTGGTTTCCGTGTACATCCGGAAAACAAGGAGTTGCCGCACCGCATGGACTTCGCTTATGTTCGTTGGATTCAGTTATAAACCAATTACTCATACAGCGTTTAAGAGGGCATTCTTCTTCGGAAGGATGCCTTTCTTTTTGGCCTTTCCGGAGGCTTTTGTTTTGGGATGGTCCAGAAAAAGAGAAAGGCCGACTATCCCTAGCCAGCCTTTCATTGACGTGTAAATTACTCTTGTGTACCTTAAATAAGAGAGTGAGTGTTTAAATCTTTACTTTATTTATTGCAAAATAACAGAAATGTTCTGTAAAATGCAAATATTTTGCCACTTATTTTTTGGTTTATTATCCTAATATCCCGAGGTTGTTAAGATATTGTGTAAAGAAATGTTTCCCTTTGATGTAGAACTGCACCAGAAGACTTGTGGTAAGAATCTCCGGAATGGGTTGATTCTTAGATTTTTGCATGTTCTCCAACCGGGTGGGGAGATAGGTGTCCTGTAGCTGATGGAAGGCTTTGCGGGCCTCATACACCGCTTTCGCATTTTGGGGATGACCACACATCAAAAACTTGAAAGCAGCCAGATAATCGAGCCAGAAGCGGATGCGCATCACCGGTTTCAGACGGGATTCCGGCAGATTCTTGTAAAGCATCAGCAGGTTGTTGCGGAAATTGAGGAAGGTCTTCCGCGGACTCTCCACGCTGAGGGTGGCTCCTCCGACATGATAGACAACAGAGGCGGGACAGCAGAGCAGACGATAGCCGCGTGCACGCAGTCGCCAGCAGAGGTCAATTTCCTCCTGGTGGGCGAAGAAGCCGGCATCCAGGCCCCCTTCGCTTCGGTAGAGGGCCGTGCGGATAAAGAGGCAGGCTCCGGTGGCCCACAGCACATCGGCCGGCTGGTCATATTGCCCTTTGTCTTCCTCTACGATGTGCAGGATTCGTCCGCGGCAAAAGGGATATCCCAACCAGTCTAAATAACCTCCTGCCGCACCGGCATATTCAAAGGATTCTCTCCGGTGGAAGGCACGGATCTTGGGCTGTACACCTGCCACAAGCGGATCTTGGTCGAGAGCCGCCAACGGTGCGTCCAGCCAGCCGGGAGTGACCTCCACGTCGCTGTTGAGCAACACGGTGTAGGGAGATTCGATCTGTTGTAGGGCCAGGTTGTAGCCTTCGGCAAATCCATGATTCTTCTCAAACACGATCGTCCGTACCGAAGGGAATTTTTCTTGTAGCATGGCCAAGGATCCGTCAGTCGATCCGTTGTCAGCCACCACCACCTCCGCTATTTCAGCCGGACTATGCGCCAGGACTGAGGGGAGGAATTGCTCCATCAGTGCCCGGCCATTCCAATTCAAAATGACGATAGCAACTTTTTTCATCTCTCTTATCAGGCTTTTTGAGGAATATCGTTTCGGGTGTATTTCCACCGTTTGTGGGTCCAGAGCCAGTTCTCCGGTGCACGGAGGATGCTCTGCTCCATGCGACGTGCATACTCCTCTGTGATCCAATTTTCCGGTGTTTCTTTGGCATGTTCGGTCAGCAGGTGAAACTCGACGGTATAGTATCCGCGCAGCTTTTGCTGTACGTCAAGGAAGAGTACCGGCAGGTCCAGTTTGCGGGCAATCCGCTCGGCTCCGGTCAGGAAGGGCGTGTCCTGATGCAGGAAGTCGGTCCAGTAGTGCAGATTGTTGCGGCTGGGCGTCTGGTCGGCAATGAAGATCACCAGGCTACGTTCCTGTCGCTGTTTGAGCCGGATGACATCCCGTACCGTATCATTCTTCTTGATGCCGAAGGAGCCGAACTGGGTCCGGAGGCGGATGAACAGGTCGTCAAATGCCTTGTTGTTCAGCGGACGGTAGATCTGATAAACGGAGGTCTGGGCAAAACGGTGGGCGGATCCCGTGAACCATTCCCAGTTGCCATAGTGTCCCATCAGCATGACAATCACCGGATGGCCCTCATCTTGCAGCCGGTCAACCAGCTCCGGATTCTTGATCCAGGCACGTTGCAGCAGCTCTTCCAGTGAGATATGGGCCAGTTTGACCGTTTCCACAATGTAGTCGGCAAAATGATGGTAGAAGGCCCGTTCCAGCTGCCGCAGCTCCTGCCGGCTCTTTTCGGGGAAGGAGGCCTGCAAATTGCGGCGTACCACCTTGACACGGTAACGGACTACGTAATAGATCAGCCCGTAGAAGAGGTCGGAGAGGAGGTAGAGCCATCGCATGGGCAGCCAGGCATGCACTTTGGCCCATCCATAGACGAGATAGTAAAGCAATTTATTTCCCATAGCCGGCTACTCTCAATGCGGTGTGATCTTCATTCCAGCCGCCCAATCGGATGGGCAATGTCTCGTTCACCTGGGCTGAATCGGCCGGAGCCTCCACCCGGATATAATTCTCCGTGAAGCCATGCATCACGCCCCCCTTGTGTGCCTGTTCGAACAGCACCTGGGCAGGTTGTCCGATATGCGCTTCATAAAAGGCCTTCCATTTGCGGTCAGACAGATCCAACAGCCGTTGGCTGCGTTGGTGCTTGACCTGCGGATCTACTACATAATCGATTTTCAAGGCCTGTGTGCCGGGGCGTTCGGAATAGCTGAATACATGCAGCTGGGTGATATCCAGACCCTCCAGGAACCGGTAGGTCTCTTCAAACAGCTCGTCTGTCTCGCCTCGTGTGCCGACAATGACATCCACCCCGATGAAGGCATGCGGCATAATCCCTTTGATCCGTTCTATCTTGTGGCGGAACAGGGCGGTATCGTATCGCCGGCGCATCAACTTCAACACGGTGTCGCTGCCGCTCTGCAGGGGAATATGGAAATGGGGGGCAAACCGTCTGCTGTGTGCCACAAAGTCGATGGCCTCGTCGGTGATCAGGTTCGGTTCGATGGAGGAGATCCGGTAACGGGCAATGCCCTCCACCTCATCCAGGGCATGGATCAGGTCGATGAACCGTTCTCCCGTCGTTTTCCCGAAGTCACCGATGTTGACACCGGTCAGGACAATCTCTTTCCCGCCTTCGGCCGCCACCTCCTCCGCCTGCTTCACCAAACTGGCAATGGAACCGTTCCGGCTGCGTCCCCGTGCAAAGGGAATGGTACAGTAGGAACAGAAATAGTCGCAGCCATCCTGCACTTTGAGGAAATGGCGCGTCCGGTCGTCTGCCGAACAGGAGGGGGAAAAGGTACGGATGTCCTTGCTGGGAGAGGCGACGATGGCTCCCGTCTGTGCCTCCTGCCGGTTCCAGTGGGCTTGCAGATGGGACAGCAGGTCCAGCTTCTGTTCCGCGCCCAGCACCAGATCCACCCCTTCGATGTGAGCCACCTCTTCCGGTTTCAACTGCGCGTAGCAGCCGGTCACCACCACAAACGCACCGGGATGCTCTTTGTGGATACGCCGGATGGCCTGTCGGCACTTCTTGTCGGCCAGTTCCGTGACGGAACAGGTGTTGACCACACAGATATCGGCCGTCTCCCCTTCGCGCACTTTCCGTACACCATGGGCGGCCAGATTCTTTCCGATGGTGGAAGTCTCGGCGAAATTCAGTTTGCAGCCCAACGTGAAATAGGCTGCCTTCTTGTTATTGAATATTGTTTGATCAATCATGCGTTGTTTTGTACTTTCTTTTTTGCCATTAGTTCTGCAAATCGGCCAGGATGATCCCATGCGTCTGCTCTGCCAGTTGTTGCAACGTGGCGTGCGAGGAGTCGAGGTCGCGTGTCTCGATCGGCGTATGGATCGTCATGGACATGGGATGGCGATGGAGATTGAGGGATCCTCTCGGAAGCACCCGGAACGGACCATTCAGGGTGATCGGTATGATAGGCAGATGTTGGTCCACCGCCATTTGGAAAGCTCCCTTTTTGAAGCGGATCATGCGTCCGTCGTGCGTACGGGATCCTTCGGGGAAGATGGCGATGGAGGCACCCTTCTTCAGACATTGTTCCGCATCGCGTACACTCCGGCCGGCCGCTTTGGGAGAGGAGTTGTCCACGAAGACAAATCCGGCGGCCCTACAGGCGGTTCCCACAAAAGGAATCTTTCCGATACCGGCCTTCATGACCCATTTGATGGGGACACCCAGGAAGCCGTAGATCAGAAATATATCAAATGCACCTTGGTGGTTGGCCACGAAAATATAGGAGCGCTTCTTGTCAATGTGTTCCTTCCCTTCCACATGGACCGGACAAAGTGCCAGCCAACAGGTGAGGCGTGACCAGATCATCCCCGGATAATAGGCAAATATCCGTTCTCCACCCAACAGGCATCCCAAGGTCGTAGTGAAGGCTGTCAGCACCGTCAATACGAGAAAAACAGGGACAAAAACAAGCCATGTGTATATGATATAGAGAATCCTTGTCATGAGCAAAATCCATTTGTCGCCACAAATATAGAAGCTAATTTTCATCGATTCATTATTTTTATTCTAAAATATTTTTAGAATCGGCTTATTATTGCTTTATTTGCGGTAGGAAAAGAATAATTATAAATGTCTATAACCATGAACGAGTTACTTAAGAGTTTGGGAGTCATCGTACTTCTTATTGGTGTTGCCGTTTTGGCCGTACCTGCTTTCACAGGTGGAATGTCTAATTCAGTCCTTTTGTTGGGTCTTGGATTGATTATTTTGGGTTATTTGGGTCACATCGTATTGAATAAGAAATTTGAGTAATCAAATAGGATGACGGAATAAGAAAGGGTTGCTTCTCACGAGGCAGCCCTTTTTTATGGGCTTCTTGTTTTGGCAAGAAGCCGCTTCTTTTTTTGTGTCTATTCCTGATTTTTCATCCATTCCTTGATGGCATTCACCAATAGCTCGTTTTCCTCGCTCCGTTGGGTGGAGATGCGGAAGTAGCTTTCGTCCAATCCGCGGAAGTTGGATGCATCGCGGATCAGAATGCCATGTTGGTTCAGCAGATACTCTTTCAGTGCCGCAGCCGTGCCCCGTTTCAGGCGTACCAGGAAGAAGGTGGTTGCCGTCGGCAGTACCTCCAGTCCCTCCACTTTCCGCAACTGATAGATCAGGTCGATGGTCTCGCGTTGCCATTTGCGGATGGGCAGCGTAAATTGGGCGGGATGGATCAATATATATTTGCTGGCTTCAATGGCGATGGCATTGACGGACCAGGGGATCAGATAACGGGTGATGGCTTGTGCCACCTGTTCGGTAGCGACCAGATAACCGATGCGGAGCCCCGGAATGTTGTAGGCCTTTGAGATGGACTGCACGATGATCAGATTCGGATGCTGTTTGACATCACTGGGCTTTAACAGCTCTTCTGTCGTGAATGCCACATAGGCCTGGTCCACCACAAACGTGGTCTCCGGGTGGCTGCTGATCAACTCCAACAGCTCCTGGCGATGGATCAGCCGGCCGTCCGGATTGTTCGGATTGCAGATCCAGCAGAGCTGCTGTCCCTCCAAAGAGAGTTCGGAGAGATCGTCCGCTGTAGAGAAGAAGGTAATCTCATGGTTGTGCAACCGGCAGGCATCCTCATACTCGGAGAAAGAGGGCGTTGCAATGGCGGATTTGGCCTTGTTCCAGGTCTGTGCGATCAGATAGAAAGCGGTGATGGAACCATTGGTCACCACAATGTTGTTCACACCAATCTCCAGTCGGCGTGCCAACAGGCGTTTCAGTGTGGCCGCGTCGGGTTCCGGATAGCGTGTCAGCTTGTCAAACTGGGTTTTCAAGTGCTCTTCCAGTTTTTCCAGATTGGCGCCGTGCCATACATTAGAACTATAGTTAATCTTCACCTCGTTTGTCGAGTTGTAAAAATCGTCACCGTGTCCGAATAGCATATTTGTTCTTGTTTTGTTTATGTGAGTGGCAAATATAAAAATTAATTGGCAAATGTACGATAGATTACTCCATTTACTTGATCAGCGCCTTGTAGATGGCATCCTGAATGCGTGAACGGATGCTCAGCGAACTGAGTTTGTTGTTGTCACGTGTCGGATGTACCCGGTTGCTGAGGAAGATGTAAATCAGCTGGTTGTCCGGATCGACCCAAAAGCAGGTGCCTGTGAAGCCTGTATGACCGTACACGGAGCCGGGGGCCAGACTGCCACAAGGAGATGCCTTGGGATTGCCGGGCACCGGTTTGTCGAAACCGAGTCCGCGTCGGCAGGTCGGGCTCTTGCTCTGCGTGAAGAGGCGCATGGTCTCTGGCGAGAGATAGCGCTCGCCTCCGTAGTTCCCTTGGTTCAGATAGAGCTGCAATACCTTGGCCAGGTCATTGGCATTGGAGAAGAGGCCTGCATTGCCGGAGACGCCTCCCTGAAAAGCGGCTGATTCGTCATGTACATACCCTCGCAGCAACTGATGGCGCAGGTAATCATCCTGCTCGGTCGGAACGATCCAGCTGGAATCCATCTTGTGCAACGGATTGTAGGTGGTATGATAGGCTCCCAAGCGCAGGAAGAAGCGGCGGTCGAGCAGCCGGTCCATCGGCTCATGGAAGAGCCGCTCGGTGATATGTTGCAGCAGGATGAAGTTGACACAACTGTAATTATAGGCTCCCCGTTTGCCCAACTTGGACTCTTTGATGCCCTGGATAATGGAATCGCGGAAACAATCGTTCAGATAGAGGCCGCGGGCAATCTCATTCTTGAAGCCCTCCTTTGCCTCTGTGCTGACTAACTCCGGATTGAAGGCCAGAGGCTTTCCCTTGGCTGTCTTGGCCAGCGCCTTCTTATAGAACAGGATCGTGGGGACCAGTCCGGACTGGTGATAGAGCAGCTCCTTGATGGTCAAGTCCTGCTTGTCTGTCTTTTGCAGTTCGGGGATGAACTCCGAGACTTTATGGTTCAGCGTGAAGAGGTGTTCATCATACGCCTTCATGACGGTCAGCAGGGTGCCGGTCGCTTTGGAAGAGGAGGCCAGGTCATAGACGGAATTCTCCTGTACGGCCTGCGAATGGTTGAAGTCGTAATAGCCGAAACACTCGTTGAAGACAATCTGCCCATCCTTGGCCACCAATACCTGACAACCGGGATAGGCCTTCTGCTCCAATCCCTCTTGGGCAATACGGCGTACCTCTTCCAGCCGTTCGGCATCCAGTCCCACCTCTTCGGGCTGGTGATAGCCCAGACGGCTCTGTTTGGTGAATACACCGCTACCGGCATAATACAGGTTCGGAATGGAGACAGGCAGTTTTCCCTTGGCACCGATACCGCCGAACAGGAGCTGTGCGGCATATTGCTGGGCCAACGGGGTCGCCTCATAGGCCATGACCACTGCTTTGGCGTGCATGATCGACCGTTTGTACTCTTTGCAGAAATAGGGCAATGTGAAGAAGGTATAGATCAGCTCCTTCTTCTCGGCCAACTGGCGGAGTGCAGGATGCTCCGGAATGCGTACGGTGTGTACACTGCAAATAATCACGTCATATTTCTGCAATTTCTTGTAGGTCTGCTGGATCTGTGCGGCTGAACTGTTGCGGCCGATGCTGAAATAGGCCACGGAGTCATACCGGCTGAGCATGGTCTGGAACTCATTGCCTTTGTCACTTCCGATGGAGAGGACGGCGATCTTCTTCTTGTCCAGCTCTTTCAACGGCAGTGTGGCGGATTCGTTTTTCAACAGGGTGATGGCCTCCGCATTCAATTTGGCGGCAAGCCATTCCGCATGGGGTGAGTTGAGCCGTTTGGACAACCCTTTCAGATCGATGGGCTTGTAGTGGTTCAGACCGGCCAGATATTTGTAGCGGAGCACTTTCAGACATTTCGCTTCCATTTCCTCGTGCGAGAGAAGTCCCTCGGCCAACGCCTCTTTCACGGCATTGAAATCGCTGATGGGAGCTGACGGGGCCAGTACGATGTCGTTGCCGGCTTTGAGTGCCATCACGGAGGGATTGTCTGCCCGACGGGTGGAGGCGCCCTTCATGGCCAGGGCATCCGTGAACCGCAACCCCTCGAAACCGAACTCCCGCGTGAGCAGATCTGTCACGACCGCCCGGGAGAAGGAGGCGGGCCGTCTGGCTTTGTCGAGGGCCGGAACTTGCAGGTGGGCGGTCATTACGCCACCGAACCCCGCCTCAATGTAGCGTCGGAAGGGCAGCAGTTCCACGCTGTCCAGACGGGCACGGTCATGTCGGATGACCGGCAATGTCTTGTGTGAATCGTCGGAGGTGTCACCGTGTCCGGGGAAGTGTTTGGCCACGGAGATAATGCCCGTACTTTCGATGCCACGGGCATAGGCGATCCCCTTGTCAGCCACGGCAGAAGCCTCTTCACTGAAAGAGCGTAGCCCGATGACCGGATTGTCCTTGTTGCTGTTGACATCCATGTCGGGGGCAAAGTTGATGTGGATACCCATCTCCTGGCATTGGCGTCCCACTTCGGCACCATACTGTTCGATCAGGCCGTTGTCTTCTATGGCCCCTAACATCATGTTTTTGGGGAAACGGGTCGTTCCGTTCAGCCGCATCGAAAGGCCCCACTCTCCGTCCAGGGCAATCAGCAGCGGCACGCGGGCTATCTTTTGCATCCGGTTGGTGACTTCGGCTTGGGTCTCCGGATTCCCTTTGTGGAACAGGATACCGCCGATTTTCAATTCCTGAATGTAACGGGTCAGTTTCTGGATGTTGCGGGTGTCGCTCTTGGGATCGGCAATGACCATGAAAAGCTGTCCGATGCGCTCTTCTTCGCTCATCGAATCGAAGACGGAATCCACCCAGTGATTCATCTGTTCACGATCGACCTGTTTGAACAGGTTGGGAGTTGTTTGGGCCTTTGCAATCCATGCACACAGGCAGGCCACGAGGATAAGAGGTATCTTTTTCAAGGTTTTTTTCATTTGGAAGGCGTGCCCACTGACTGATAGCGAGCACGCCTTTTTATAACTGGAATCGGTTTAATTCTGCTCTTTCAGGATCACGTCGTGAGCACCACCCTCTACGATACTGGTGGAAGAGACCAGCGTGATCTTGGCGTGATGTTGCAACTCCTTGATGGTGATAGAGCCGCAGCTGCACATGGTAGCCTTCATCTTGCCCAGTGTCACATTCAGGTTGTCCTTCATCTTGCCGGCATAGGGAACGTAGCTGTCCACACCCTCTTCGAACTTCATGCCTTCGTTACCACCCAGGTCGTAACGTTGCCAGTTCTTCGCGCGGTTGGAACCTTCGCCCCAATACTCTTTCACAATGCGGTTGCCGATGGTCAGCTTCTTCGTCGGAGATTCGTCGAAACGGGCGAAGTAACGGCCCATCATCAGGAAGTCTGCACCCATGGCCAAAGCCAGCACCATGTGATAGTCATGCACCAGACCACCGTCGCTACAGATAGGCACATACACACCGTGTGTCTTGTAATATTCGTCGCGAGCCTTGGCTACATCGATGACGGCTGTGGCCTGTCCGCGTCCGATACCCTTCTGTTCGCGGGTGATACAGATGGAACCGCCTCCGATACCTACTTTGATAAAGTCAGCTCCGGCATTCACCAGGTAGTTGAAACCCTCCTGATCGACCACGTTACCGGCACCTACCGGTACACGGTCGCCATAGTTGGCCTTGATCCAGGTCAGCGTCTCTTTCTGCCACTCTGAGTAACCGTCTGAAGAGTCGATACAGAGCACATCGACACCGGCCTCTACCAAGGCAGGTACACGCTCCTTGTAGTCGCGTGTGTTGATACCGGCACCCACCAGCAGTTTCTTGTCCGCACCGGAGAGCTCCAGCGGATTGTCCTTATGGCTGTCATAGTCTTTACGGAATACGAAATATTGCAGATGCTGGTCTTTATCGATGATCGGCAGCGTGTTCAGTTTGTGTTCCCAGATGATTTGGTTGGCTTCGGAAAGCGAGATGCCCAGTTCTCCGACGATCAATTTGGAGAAGGGAGTCATGAAATCTTTCACCTTCATGTCGGGCGAATCTTTCTCGATGCGGTAGTCGCGGCTGGTGACCATACCCAACAGTTTGCCGTTCGGCGTGCCATCGTCGGTAATGCCGATGGTGGAGTGGTCAGTCTGGCGAACCAGGGCGAGCACGTCGGCCAGTGTATGTTCGGGGGTCAGATTCGAGTCGCTGATCACGAATCCGGCCTTGAATTTCTTTACCTTGCGAACCATCTCGGCTTGGCTGGCAATGGATTGTGAACCGAAAATGAACGACAGACCGCCGTTGCGGGCCAGTTCGATGGCCAATTTCGGACCGGAAACAGATTGCATAATGGCTGAGACGAACGGGATATTCAGTTCAATAGAGGCTTTCTCATTCGCCTTATGCTTGACAAGAGGTGTCTTCAATGACACGTTCGTAGGAATACAATGGGTTGTTGTTAACCCGGGGATGAGCAAATATTCCCCAAAAGTTCTGGAAACATCGTTTAAATAAACTGCCATACGAATCTTATTTATGTAGATGAAATATTAATCTTCTCAATAATAAATGTGCAAAGATAGGCAGGAATTGCGAATTATCCTATCTTTTCCAGGCCAAATTTGCCCGACGGCCGGTAAACCGGTCGCCGTTTTATCCTACCTTTGCAGTCTGTAGCAATCAATAAACGAACAACGAATCGCATGAAAACAGTATGGAAATGGACGGCGGCCTTGCTGGGGGCTTTTTGTATGGCTTGTTCCCAGCCGAAGGATTCGCCGGTGGTGTCAGAGCCGCGGGCAGGGAAGGCTCCGCGGCTGGTGAATATTGTCAACTTTATCCGGCAGACCGACTATCGGGTGACCGATGCGGACCGGCTGATGTATGAAACGGTGTGTGAACAGTTGAAGCTGGTGAACCGCTATCAGCTGCCGGCTACGTTCCTGTTGCAATATGATGCACTGATCAACCCCGATTATCCGGCACTCCTGAAGAAGGAGCTGAATGAGAAGGGGGAGATCGGAGCCTGGTGGGAGCTGACTCAGCCGCAGGTGGAGGCGGCCGGTCTGGCTTGGCGGGGCCGTTACTCATGGGATCCGGAGGCTTGTGTCGCGTTCAGTGTCGGTTATACCAACGAGGAGCGGGAGAAGCTGGTCGATGTCTATATGGAGAAGTTCAAGGCGGTTTTCGGTGCCTACCCCAAATCGGTCGGTTCCTGGTTTATCGATGCCCATACATTACAATATATGTATGAAAAGTACCACATCGAAGCCTCCTGCAACTGCAAGGATCAGGTCGGAACAGACGGATACACGATGTGGGGCGGCTATTGGAACCAGGCCTATTACCCCAGCTGTCAGAATGGTTATATGCCGGCTCAGACGGAAGAGGGGCAGATCCCGGTGCCGGTGTTCCGCATGTTGGGCAGTGACCCGATCTATCAATATGACGAGGGCATCGGTGGCACACGGCAGGCGGTAATCTCCTTGGAACCGGTCTATGCGCATGCAGGCCGCAGCCGCCAATGGGTGGATTATTATCTGGACGCCATTGTCAATAGGCCCTGTCTGGCGTTCAACTATACGCAAGCCGGTCAGGAGAACTCCTTTACCTGGGAGCCGATGCGCGAAGGCCTGGAGATGCAGATCCCGCTGTTGGATTCCCTGTGGCGGGCCGGTGACATTCGCCTGGAGACCTTGGGCGAGTCGGGACGTTGGTTCCGGGAGCAGTTCCCCGTGACACCGCCGACGGCTGTCACTGTGTTGCGTGACTTGGACGGAGGTTCGAATCAGACCATCTGGTACAACAGCCGTTTCTATCGGATCAATCTCCTGTGGAGTGCCGAGGCGTTCCGGATCCGTGACATTCATCTGTTTGACGAGCAGTTCCGGTCTCCCTATTTGGATACTCCCGGCCGTGGCAACCAGTTCTTCTATGAAACACTTCCCTTTGTAGATGGGTTTGTGTGGAGCGATACCACCCGATTGGCCGGATTGCGGCTGGTCCGTCTGGATGGCGGGGAGACGCAGGAAATGGTCTTGCGTGATTTGTGGGTCATGGAAGAGGATGCACAGACGATGCGTCTGACCTGTTCGGACAACGAAGGCCATACCTTCCAGATGGTGTTGCGTGAGGGAGACTTCGAGCTGTTCACCCCTTCATCCGACTGCTCATTCCTCTGGGCGCTGGAGTTGCGTACGGCTCCGGGAAAGACCCTGCCCTTTACGCAGGTGGATGGCAAACGGCTGAAAGCTGCCTTCAAAGGGTTTGAATATCAGGTGGATTGTACGGTGGGTAAATGGGAGAAACCGGCCTCCTCAGCCGGGTATGCGCTCCGTATCTATCCGGATAATCATCAAGTGAAACTGGACTTCCGTAACGGGAAGTGACAGGTCTTGCATGCGGTCAGGCCCCTTGGATTCAGTGGGCCTGGCCGTGTTCCAGTTCGTTCTCTTCCACCTCCTTTACCTTGCGGAAGAGGTCGGAAGCGAAAATGAAGTCGTTCAAGGCCTTGTTGTTGGAGGTGATCACCTCCTTGCTGTTGCCTTGCCACTCCTTGACCCCCTCTTTGATGAAGATGATGTTGTCACCGATGTTCATCACCGAGTTCATGTCGTGCGTGTTGATGACGGTCGTCATCCTGTACTCCTGTGTGATGTCGTGGATCAGGTCGTCGATCAGCAGCGAGGTCTTCGGGTCCAGTCCGGAGTTGGGTTCGTCGCAGAACAGATATTTCGGATTGAGGGCAATGGCACGGGCAATGGCCGCACGCTTCATCATACCGCCACTGATCTCAGAGGGATACAGATGGCCGGCCTCTCCCAGGTTGACACGTTCCAGACAGAACTGTGCCCGTTTCTCCCGTTCGATGCGTGTGTCGTTGGAAAACATATCCAACGGAAACATCACATTCTCCAGAACCGTCATGCTGTCGAACAGTGCCGACCCTTGAAACAGCATTCCCATTTCCCGACGCAACAGGTTGGTCTCCTGCTTGTTCATGGAGGTCAGGTCACGTCCGTCATACAAGATGGCCCCTTTGTCCGGTTTCATCAGACCGATGATGTTCTTGATCATGACCGTCTTGCCCGATCCGCTTCGTCCGATGATCAGATTGGTTTTCCCGTCTTCAAACAGGGCACTGATGTCGTTCAAGACCGTCCGCCCTTCAAACGACTTGGTGATATGCTTTACTTCGATCATAGCTTATGTCAACATTAATTGGGTTAAGATCACATCGGCCAGCAGGATCATGATGCTGCTCATCACGACGGCATTCGTACTGGCTTTGCCGACCTCCAGCGCCCCGCCCTTCACATTGTAGCCGAAATAGGCCGCGATGGAGGAGATGATGAAGGCATATACGACGGACTTGATGATGGAGTACCAGATGTAGAACTCGTTGAAATAGAACTGCAGGCCATATTCAAACGAGGCCGGTGTCATGCCATCCACGCCGTAGCTTGCCCCGATACCGCCCAGAATGCCGGTGAACATACTGAAAATGACCAGTACCGGAATGAAGATCATCAAACCCACCATCTTCGGGAGAATGAGGAAATTGGCGGAATTGACACCCATGATCTCCATGGCGTCGATCTGCTCGGTGACACGCATCGTCCCGATTTCGGAGGCGATGTTGCTGCCCACCTTACCGGCCAGGATCAGACACATGATGGAGGAGGAGAACTCCAGAAGGATGATCTCACGCGTCGTATAGCCGATGGTAAATTTCGGAATCAACGGAGAACTGATGTTGAGGGAGATCTGGATGGCGATCACCGTACCGATGAAGACGGAAATGATGACGACAATCCATAAGGAGTCCACACCCAACTTGTAGATTTCTTTGATTAATTGCTTGAAAAACATGCTCCATCGGTCGGGAATTGTGATACACTTCATCATCAGCAAGGTATATTCTCCCATGCTATGTAATGCTTTGTTCATCTGACTTTCTTCCTGTTTTTAATTAATTCTGAGAGCGCAAAGATAACAAAAAATTGAGAATGAGGATATGACGGAGGAAACTTTGTTCTCCCGTTCCACATTCAGGTAACAAGGTAACATTGTATCGAAAAGGAGCAGAGCCATTCAACTATCCTTAGGTTTATAGTATTAATCCATTCAACGTTTTCAGGGGAAGACACACACCGGGAAGATCCCCCGAATGTTAAATGTTAATTGTTAAATGGGATCCTCT
>JBJECC010000016.1:0-3547 GCA_051870655.1 Parabacteroides sp.
ACCTTATTTAAGGGGAGGAGAAGCAGCATAAAGGACAAATGCTAAAGTTGAGTACGTTTCCAACTTAGCCTTTACAATAGAACCAGTAATCGCCTGCCGATTCTGCGTACCGTAACCGATCACGACCACTTCATCCAGTGCCTGCGAATCTTCCGATAGCACAACTTTAAACGTGCTTTTTCCCTTCACGGCTATTTCCTGCGTATCGAAACCGATATAGGAAACAACCAATGTCGCATCGGATGCGACATCAAGGGAGAACCTCCCTTCCACATCAGCGATCGTACCATTCGTACTGGAACCTTTCTCCACGATGTTGGCTCCAATCACAGGTTCGCCCTTCGCATCAACTATGACACCTGACACACGACATTTCTGTCCGACTATCCTGTTTTGGGTAACCTTTGCCGGGCGATAGATCGAGATCGTCCTGTCGGTTACATCGCATTTCACCCCCATGCCAGCAAAGATCGTTTCCAACACACGGCTTAGATCCGTATCTTTCTGGTTTACGGTAACTTTCTTACTAATATCGATATCATTGTCACGGACCAAGATCGAATATCCCGTCTTTTGTTCGATATCATCCAGCACCTTGCTGATCGACACATTTTTCTGTTGGATGCTTAACTTGACATCCTGCAAACATTCATTTCCCCATACGGAGGCCGTTGAGCCTGCACTCAATAATAAACTTAAATCACCGATTTTCCATAAATCAGATTTCTTTTTCATGCTTTATCAAAAGTTTGTAAGTTAACAACTGATTAAATTCAAAGTTCACGCTAAGATCTGAGGATGTAGCAACCATTCTCCGATTCTTTTTATCTTACTTCTTTTATCCTGTTTTCATGATTTTTTTTGTTGATTATCAATAACTACATTATAAATAACTTCTCTCGTATCCATTCTTTTTGCATCAGATACACTATTAATACACATCTCGTCATCGTAACATTTAGGTGAATGTGGTTTTTTTAGAAAATATTTGGGGCAGTTCAAAGAATAAGGGCAAGAAAATGGCAGGAAGGTGTCCGTTGAGTTTGGTATTTGTTTGAAGAGCGCAATGGATAATCTTCCATTGAAGACAAAGTCGTCGGGAAGATTATCCATCATAGTAAAGGCACTGTACAAAGCATCCTTCCTTATTTGACAACAAATGTCTGCCTCAACCGAATGTCTTCCGAAGAAGCACCTATCCGCACTTCAAATTCACCAGGTTCGACTATCCACTCCATGTGCCGGTCCAAAATCTGGAGGTCTTCGGGGAGAAGCGTGAAAGAGACGGTCTTCGTTTCACCCGGTTGCAGGGTGATACGCTCGAATCCTCGCAAGACGGAATCATAGGTGATGACACTGCTGACTTTATCGCTCAGGTATAACTGAATCACCTCGTCGCCTGCCAGCTTGCCGACATTGGTCACATCCACCGTGACGGTCACAGGACTTTGCGTATAAGGGGTTTCCTGTTTGACGGACAAATGAGAATAAGCGAATGTCGTATAGCTCAATCCATGTCCAAAGGGATAGAGGGCACCATTTACACGGGTGTTGCCCGAGCCGTTCGGACCGGCATAATACTGTCCGTCCTGCGAACCGGGTTTGAACGGAAAATTATATTCGATTTGTCCGATCGTCTTCGGAAAAGTTATAGACAGGCGACCACCCGGATTATAATCGCCGAACAGAGTCTGGGCAATCGCCTCTCCCCCCAATTGCCCCGGAAACCAAGCCTCCAGTATGGAAGGGATGTTACGATCCGCCCAATTGATTGTCAGTGGTTGCCCATTGATCAGCACCAATACGACCGGTTTACCCGTCGCATATAACGCCTCTAACAATTGCTGTTGTCGTCCTGGCAAACCCAACCCTGTACGCGACTTGCTTTCTCCCGTACAGGTTTCGTCTTCTCCCAGCACGGCAATAATCACATCGCAGTCGGAAGCGAAACGAGTTGCTTCTGCTATATCGTTTTTCTCTTTATCAGTCAACGGTGTCGGTACAATTTCACTATCCGGCCAGTTAGCGTCTTTCTGTTCACAGCCTTGGGCATATTTAACCTCAACCCGGTTGCCCAAATAGTTCTTGATGCCGTCATAGACCGTGATGTTTTCCAACCCCTGTGGTCCGTAACGACTAATCATGTAGTTAGTTTCCTTGGCCAACGGACCGACGACTAACACCTTTTTCAATTGATCCTTATCCAACGGGAGCAAGTCATTATCGTTTTTCAACAAGACGAGCGATTGCCGTTGCATATCCAAGACAAAGTCACGGTGCTTGTCAGCCCCGACAATCTGATCGGCAACTTTCGGATCTTTCACGTAAGGCGAGTCGAACAGCCCCAACTCAAATTTGACACGCAGGACATCGGCCACCATCCGGTCAACCGACTTTATCGAAAGTTTACCTGTTTTGACCAATTGGCGGACCGGAAGGATATAATCTGCCGGCGGAGTGAAATGAGTGCGCACGTTCATGCCGGCTTCCACAACCTGACGTACCGCCTCTTCGTATGAATCGGCTACATGGTGTTTGGTCTGAACAAACTCCACTGCTTCGCTATCGCTGACCACATATCCCCTAAAACCAAACTCTCCTCGCAACAGTTCCGTCAGGAAATAATAGCTGGCAGACACCGGCACACCGTCCCAATCGTTATAACTGCTCATCACACCTTTGGGATGTGCCTGCTGTATCACCTTTTTGAACGGAGCGAGAAAAATTTCGTGCAACTCGCGCGGAGCGACATGCGGGTCGGTACGGACCGCCGCATCACGTCCACCTTTGGGCACACTATACACGGCATAGTGTTTCAAGGTAGAGGCGACCCCATTCTGCTGGATTCCCTTTACCATCTGCACACCCAATTCACCGACCAAATAGGGATCTTCCCCGTATGTCTCCAAGACACGCCCCCAGCGCGGGTCACGAGCCACATCGAGAATGGGGGCATAAACGTTCGTATAACCTAATGCCTTCGCCTCTTTGCCGGCGATTTCCCCCGCCTTGCGCACCAAATCTCGATTCCAAGTGCTACCGATACTGATGGGAGCGGGCAACGGCGTTGCTTTGGTATGGTTCAACCCATGGATACCTTCATTGGAAAAATCCACCGGTATTCCTAAACGAGTCTCTTCGACAAACCAACGTTGTGTTTGGTTGATTGCCTCCACATGATTACTGAACGGATAGATCAAATCGGGTGTCCGGTGGCTGACACTCCCGACTCCATTCAACTGCTCGTCAATATTGGCGATACCGTCTTTCCAGATCTCTTTCTTCCAATCTGCCGTAGGAAGTGAATCTTTCAGTACACGCCCAAACCCGTAGAGCGTTGCCATCTGGCAACTCTTCTCCTCCAATGTCATTTGGCCGAGCAAGTCTTGGACACGGGCCTCAATAGGGGCTTCCGGATCTTCATACACATCCTTTACTCCATTCTTATTGAAATCAATCCAACCTTTCTTGTAGATCGGGCCTTTTGCCTGTAGCGTTCCACAGCCCAAATAAACAACCATCAAAAAATAAACAAATCTCATTTTTT
>JBJECC010000017.1:0-3534 GCA_051870655.1 Parabacteroides sp.
GGTACGCATTATAATCTGTAGAATCGGGATTATTCCCTATTTTTGCGCTCGAAAAAAGAAAAACAGGTTTTTTAAAGTACAATGAAAAAAGCATTTATTCAATTGCATGTCTCGATTCTGATTGCCGGAACGACAGGGTTGTTCGGACGATTGGTATCGTTGAACGAAGGATTGTTGGTTTGGTATCGCATGTTTTTCGCGGCCATTATTCTCTATTTGATCTTGTGGTGCAGTCATAAACTGGAAAAGACGACGTGGCGGGAGATTCTGAAAATTGCCGGAGCCGGCTTGTTGTTGGGTAGCCATTGGGTCTTCTTCTTTGGCAGTATCAAAGCCTCCAACATCTCTGTGGGTGTGGTCTGTTTCTCACTGGTCGGTTTCTTCACCGCTTTTTTTGAACCCCTGATCAACCGTCATCGAGTCTCGATCCGTGAGGTCCTTTTCAGTTTGCTGACCTTGGCAGGCATTCTGCTGATCTTCCATTTTGACACCCATTTCCGCCTGGGAATCGGTATGGGTATCATCTCTTCCGCATTGGCAGCACTCTTCACCATCACCAACAAAAAGGTGGGTGTACGCCATCAGGCTTCCACCATGTTACTGTATGAAATGATAGGAGGCTGTATCTGGCTCACCTGTTGCATGCCAGTATATCTTCATTTCTTCCCGGTCCCCTCTGTATTACCGGTTGCTTCCGACCTGATTTACTTGCTGATTCTTTCATCAGTATGCACCATAGGCCTCTATTTGTTGCAGATCATTGTGTTGCAGAGCGTTTCTGCCTTTACCGTCAATCTTAGCTACAATCTGGAACCGGTTTACAGCATCATACTTGCCATTCTCTTTTTCGGAGAAGCGAAAGAGTTGAATGTCGCTTTCTACACAGGTCTCTCCATCATCATCCTTTCCGTTGTGATGCAGACAATCTGTGTCGTGAGAGAACGGAAACAAAAAAAAGAGTGTACCCAAGGAGCTTGATTCTTGGGTACACTCACTTCTTCTAATTAATAGATTCTCTTTTTTAAATAGCTTTCAATAGCTCTTCCAACTGATTCGGCGTTACATTGGCTGCGACAATCACGCCTTTGTCATCAATCAGGAAATTGCGGAAACCCTTGTTCAACTTATACATCTCATATACAGGAGATGCCTTTCCAGCTGCTTCCTGCCACTGGATGGTCCCCTCCAAACGATCGGTTTTGATCGTTTCTTCGAAGACCGACTTCATTTCATCGAGCGAAACGGAACACAAAATGAGTTTCTGCGGATCGCACTTACCGGCCAGGTTTGACAATTGAACATTACGCATACGAGATTCTGCATCATAAACAGCCCAGAAATTGAGCAGTGTGTAACGTCCTTCCTGGTTCTGGAACCGGACATGACTGTCCTTTTCCAATGACTCAATTCTCGGTGCAAGGTCTCCAGGGTTCAACCCGACTGTTGGCTTTGCCTCTTTGTTTCCTGACGCCATCAACACGAGGGCAAAAGGAACCGCGAGAACATAAGTTCTTACCTTCATATAATCAAATTTTATTCCACTTAACGGGTGCAAAGATATAGTTCTTTACGAGAATAAAATTCATTTGCAAGTTTTTTTCTATGTTTTATCGCATATATTTATCATAAATCAAATGTTGTACAACATATAATATTTCGTATTTCTTGTGTACTTTTGCCCTCGCTATAAAATCAAACGTATGACAAAAGAAAAAGAAGAGATCATCTTAATAAACATCAACGGCAAGGATCGGCCCGGCGTAACAGCCATATTGACTGATATCTTAGCCAAGAACAATGCGGCCATTCTGGATATTGGTCAGGCGGACATTCATGACCATCTTTCTTTGGGTATTCTGTTTCAAAGCACTGAACAGAATTCAGGCGAGATCATGAAAGAATTGCTTTTCAAAAGCTATGAACTGAATGTCAATATCCGTTTTACTCCGATCAGCGAAGAGGAATACAGCCAGTGGGTGAATATGCAGGGTAAAAACCGATATATCATCACGATTTTGGGTCGCAAACTGACAGCCAAGCAAATAGCCGGCATTTCGCACATTGTGGCCGAACAGGATATGAACATTGATGACATCAAGCGCCTGACAGGACGTATTCCCTTGGATGAGAATGCGCGAACCCCTAAGGCCAGTGTAGAGTTTTCTGTGCGGGGTACGCCACGCGATAAAGAAGAGATGAAAGCCTCGTTCATGAAGCTTTCGAATGAACAGGAAATGGATATTGCCTTTCAGGAGGATAGTATGTACCGACGGATGCGCCGCCTGATCTGTTTCGATATGGATTCAACTTTGATCCAAACGGAAGTGATTGACGAGTTGGCCATCCGAGCCGGTGTTGGCGATCAAGTTAAGGCCATCACAGAATCAGCCATGCGTGGAGAGATTGACTTCTGTGAGAGTTTCCGTCAACGTTGTTCCTTATTAAAAGGATTGGATGTCTCCGTGATGCAGGAGATTGCTGAGAATCTGCCTATTACGGAAGGGGTTGATCGCCTGATGCGCATTCTGAAGAAGGTGGGATTCAAAATTGCCATCCTGTCCGGTGGCTTCACCTATTTCGGTAATTATTTGAAACAGCGTTACAATATCGACTATGTTTATGCCAATGAACTGGAGGTTGAGAATGGGAAGCTGACCGGACGTTATGTGGGCGATATCGTCGATGGTAAACGCAAGGCGGAATTGTTGCGGCTCATTGCCCAGGTGGAAAATGTAGATATCCGTCAGACAGTAGCCGTCGGCGATGGGGCAAACGATCTGCCTATGATCAGTATTGCCGGTTTGGGTATTGCTTTCCACGCCAAGCCAAAAGTAAAAGCGACGGCCAAGCAGTCGATTTCGACAATCGGTCTGGACGGCATTCTCTATTTCTTGGGATATAAAGATTCCTATTTGGATGAACAGGTATAACAATAATATATAAGGAGAAAAGCGATGGTTAGACACATTGTTATGTTCAAACTGAAAACATTTGAGACTCCGGCAGAGAAAGAGGCCAAAATGCAAGAGATCAAAGAAAAGTTGGAGGCACTGAAGGATAGAATCGAGGTGTTGAGACTGATCCGGGTAGATTTCAACATCAATCCGGAAGAGAATTGGGACTTGATCTTGACCACAGAACTGGATTCGTTGGCAGACGTGAACACCTATGCGACACATCCGGAACACGTGGCTGTGGCCAAAGGAATCATCGGTCCGGTGAAAACGGATCGTGCATGTGTGGATTATGAATGCTGATCTGCCCCATGAAAACGTTTGATGTGGAAGAACGTGTCCAGCAAGCAATAGACCTTTTCAACAATGGACACAACTGTGCACAGTCTGTCTTCATGGCCTATGCAGACCTGTTTGATCTGACGCCGGAAATGGCCTCGAAAATGTCGGTCTCATTCGGTGGTGGCATGGGACGTATGCGCGAAGTGTGTGGCACAGTGAGTGCTATGTCGATGTTGGTTGGGTTCAAGTACCCGGTTCCAGATCCGTCAGACCAACAGGCCCGTACACGTAATTATGC
>JBJECC010000018.1:0-3520 GCA_051870655.1 Parabacteroides sp.
TGGAGATCACCCATACACCCGGAACGGAGCCCGTCGTCAGGATACATTTGAAACAGGGGCTTACCTGACATAAAAAGGTGTATGCAGATTGGTCTTGTCAAACCGGCATACACCTTTTTTCTATCTTGGAGGGGCAATCCCTTTATTCCCTTAATCCTCCGCTGGCTTTGAGGTAGGCCACATATTGGATGTAGAGTTGGAAATGTGCATCCACTTGGGTCTCATAGGCCTGTTGCCAGAGTGTCTGTGCTTCCAGATGGTCGGAGAGTGTTTCCAACCCCACTTCATACTGGCGTTTGCTGACACGCATGTTCTCCTCGGCCTGTTCCAGCGAACGGTCTGCCAAGTCGCACTCCAAACGAGCTTCATCCAGATTGTTGGCAGCTTGCGTCAGTTCAAGTAACATCTTTTCCTGTAGATCGGCCTGTTGCAACTGAGCCTGTTGCAGTTTGACCTTGGCAGCCCGCACTTTGTTCCGCCGTTCACCGAAATGATAGAGCGGAATGCTGACATTCAGCAAGACGGAGAAGCTGGTGTTGTCAAACATAGGCTGATTCATCACATCCAAGCCATGCATATAGCCATACATTCCCTTCACACCCACCTGAGGTAGCATTTCACTGCGGTTCAGCTTCACCTGCTGGCGAGCCATGGCAACCTGTTTGTCAAGAATGGCATATTCGGGACGTGCCGAGACATCATCGGTCTGCAGGTTGGGCAGGCTCACCTGCGGATAATCTCCCGTAATGAAAAGCTGGCTGTCCAGCGGTTTTCCGATCAGATGGCAGAGATTCATGGTGGCCAGTCGGAGACCATTCTCCGCCTTGCGGATATTCAGTTCACTTTCGTTCAGCTTGACCTGTACCTTCAGCACATCGTTTTGCGACTTCAGCCCATGTTTGCGGGCACTCTCCACATTCTTCATCAACTCCGTGAGCAGCTCGTTGTATCGGTGAGCCACTTTCTTCATCTCTTGTGCCTTGACCATCATGGCATACGCCCGATCTGTCTCCAGCAATACCTCTGTGGTGGTAAGCTGTTCGTTCTGTCGGGCCATCTCTACGCCCAATTTGGACATCTGGTAGGCAGCCTGTATTTTACCGCCTAAGTAAAGTGGCTGTTCAAACTGCAGATTGCCGGTGTAGATCCAGCCTAAGCTGTAGTCGATACCCGGGAAGGGTATGGCAAAGGGAAGCTGTATGACCTGTCCGGAACTACTGCTCAGACTGATGGGGATATCCCCTTTTCCCACCGTACCATCCAATGTGCTATATACCGCCATACCACCCAAAGAGAAATTGGGGAAGAAGTTTCCCCGATAACTTTTCATGGTGAAACGGGCAGCCTCTGTCTGCTGTACAGACGAAGCCAATACCTTATTATATTGTAGGGCCAATGCCCGACATTGCGTCAGATCGAGAATTTCCTGCCCCTGGGCCCATGAGGCCATCAGCCAGCAGATACAACCGATGATCGAAATAGGTTTCATTGTCATTTGGTTTGATTTTTGATATGAAAGAATAGAGCATACAAGACCGGAATGAAGAGCAGGGTGATAAGTGTCGCAAAGAGCAATCCACCCATGATGGCAGCTGCCATGGAACCGAACATGGCATCCGAGAGCAACGGAATCATGCCGAGGATGGTGGTCAAGGAGGCCATCATCACAGGGCGTAAACGACTCTGCGAACTGTCAATCAATGCCTTGATAGGCTCTACGCCTCGTCCGATCTGCAATGTGATTTCATCCATCAAGACAATACCGTTCTTGATCAGCATACCGATCAATCCCAAGGTACCCACAATGGCCACGAAGTTGAAGGTCTTGCCTGTCAGCAGCATGACCGCCACCACACCGACCAGAATAAAGGGGAGGCAGCAGAAGATGATGGCCGGTTTGCGATAGTCCTTGAACAGCATGATGAGAATGGCAATCATCAGGATGATGGCCAAGGGGAAGTTCTTGAAGAGATACTTCATGGAGCGGTCGCTGGCACTCTTCTCGCCTTGCCACAACAGGGTGTAGCCGTCGGGCAACTGGATGCTCTCCAGCTTGCTGGCAATGGCTTTACGGGCTGCTTCCGTTTCGAGACCGGGGGCAGGTGAACACTGGACACGCTGGCTGCGTTGTCCGTTGTAGCGGGGTACGACCACCGGTTCCCATTGGATGTCAACTTTCTTGGCAATCTGTTTCAACGGGATACTGCCCATCATGCTTTCCATGATGGCCTCTTTGGTGAGGGTGCCGCTCTTCAGCTTGATCAGCATCTCCTGATTCAAGAGGCCGTTGAGAGAGGGCAGGGTGGAGAACACCTGCGTATTGTCCAGATCCTCGATCGGATTGCCCTGTTCGTCCAGACACTTGACATAGATGGTGTTGGCATGAATGCCTTCATAGAACGAACCGACAGGAATACCACCGGTAGCGGTCAGCAGGGAAACGCTGACATCATTCCGACTCAATCCCAAGGCACGTGCAGCCGGCTGGTCATATTCGACAGTCAGCACCGGCACATCCGGATCCCAGTCGGAGGTAATGAGACAGACTTCCGGCGTCTCCCGCATCAGCTGACGGGCCGAGTCGGCCAACTGGTGTAACACAGCCGGATCCGGACCAAGGAATTGCGCCTCGATCGGATATTTCTTAAACATCAGGTTGTAGCGCTTCATCTTGACGTAAGCGTCCGGATAGTGGGTGGTCAGATAATCTTGAATCTCGTTGAGGTTCTCTTCCAATGTCTTGGGAGAGGTGAAGTCAATGATCAGTTCTCCATAGGAGAGGGAAGGATTGGCCACACTACGCACCAGGTTGTAGCGTCCCGGTGTTCCTCCGATGGAGGCTGTCACGTGGGTGACCTCTTTACGGCTCTTCAGATAGGCTTCGATGGATTTCAGATCTCGTTCTACCCGTTTGTAGTTGGTCCCTTCCGGTAACTTATATTCCATATAGAGCTGGTCGTACACCATGTCGGGGAAGAAACCCTGACGCATGAACTGGTATCCAAAACCGGAAATGGCCAGCAGGACAATCATCGTAAAGACAAATCCGATACGATGGGAGAGTCCGAAATAGAGAATCCGACGCAGAGCGGCATAAATCTTACCCTGATAGATACGGCTGCCATCGGAGCCATTGTCTGCCGGCTGGATGTGCAACCGGCGATTGGCCATCAGCGGTACATGACAAAGGGCCAGAATCCAGCTGAGCAACAGCGAGACTGCCAGTACGATGAAGAGGTCGCGTGTATAGACACCTGCCGTATCGGGAGAGAGGAAAATGGGCAGGAAGGCCAGAATGGCAATCAGGGTCGCCCCCAACAGAGGCATGGCTGTCTGTCGGCCAATGGCTGTCATGGCCTCCATGCGCTCTTTACCCCCTTTCAGATCCACCAGGATGCCGTCGATGATGACAATGGCGTTGTCCACCAACATACCCATGGCCAGGATAAAGGCTCCCAACGAGACACGTTGCATGGTCCCCTCCATCGAGTAGAGGAAAAGGAACGAGCCGAATACCGTA
>JBJECC010000019.1:0-3504 GCA_051870655.1 Parabacteroides sp.
GGTAGCCGCCATTTTTCAAGGAGAAGGGAATCTCAGCAATGAGGTTCCCTTTTTTCGTATTTCACCAGATGGATCTTGGTGAACTGGGAAAGAATCCCGATATTTGTAGAATAATGACAATAGATCTATATGGTATGATGAAAAAGAGCATAATTTCTCTGTTGGCCCTCTGTGCAGCGGTCAATGTGGCAGCGGCTAATGATCCTTTATGGATGCGTTATCCGGCGCTTTCGCCCGATGGAAGCAGGATTGCTTTCAGTTTTAAGGGTGATATTTATACAGTTCCCGCTTCGGGAGGTAAGGCCGTTCAGTTGACTTCTCATCCTGCACATGACACGCAACCGGTCTGGTCGCCTGATGGACAGTGGATCGCATTTGCTTCTGACCGGAATGGTAATTTTGATGTTTTTATAGTCTCCAAAGAGGGAGGAGTCCCCAAGCAATTGACTTCGCATTCTACCAATGAGTATCCGCAGACGTTCCGTGACAAGGATCATGTACTCTTTTCGGCTTTGATCCAAGCAGATGTGAAGGACAGCCAATTTCCCTCTTCCCGCTTTCCCCAAGTCTATGAGGTGGGCACGGAGGGAGGAAGGCCTACACTTTTTTCCTCTCTGACAATGGAGGGAATTGTCTTTAACCAGGCGGGTGATCAATTGCTTTATTATGATTGCAAAGGGTATGAGGATACTTGGCGGAAACATCATCAGTCCTCGATTACACGCGATATCTGGCTCTGTTCCCTTCAAT
This sequence comes from Parabacteroides sp., assembly GCA_051870655.1. Lineage (GTDB taxonomy): Bacteria > Bacteroidota > Bacteroidia > Bacteroidales > Tannerellaceae > Parabacteroides. The sequence continues at coordinate 751 of JBJECC010000019.1, forward strand.
CGGAACGTACATTCCGTAAACTGACCTCTTTTTCAGGAGAAGACCGCAATCCAATTTGGACTCCGGATGGGAAAGGCTTTTACTATTTGAGTGAGGCAAACGGCAGTTTTAATGTGTATCAACAGGATTTGGCGGGAGGACAACCGAAACAGCTCACTTCGCATACACAGCATCCGGTCCGTTTCCTGACAGCGGATCAGAAGGGAACACTCTGTTATGGTTATAATGGAGAAATCTATACCTTGACACCTGGTGGACAGCCTCAAAAGGTATCTGTCCAGATCCTTTCAGACCAAGTTGAGAATCAATGGGTCCATAAGATTTTGTCCAGCGGTGCGACTGATGTGGCCGTTTCACCCGAAGGAAAGGAGATTGCGTTCATTGCTCACGGAGATGTGTATGTTACGTCCGTGGATTATGAGACAACCCGGCAGATTACCGATACGCCACAGCAGGAACGGGATTTGAGTTTCAGTCCGGATGGCCGTTCGCTGGTCTATTCGGCAGAACGTGGTGAAACCTGGGGTGTTTATATGAGCAGTCTGGTCCGCAAGGAGGATAAGCAGTTTACCTATGCCCAAGAATTGAAGGAGGAGCCTTTGGTGGTGGGTGAGGAGACCGCTTTTCAACCGGCCTTTTCTCCGGATGGTAAAGAGGTTGCCTTTTTGGCCAATCGGACGGAACTGCGTGTGATTAATTTGCAGAGCCGTCAGGTACGGACTGTGCTGGAGGGCCAATATAACTATTCCTATTCGGACGGAGACCAACATTTTGCCTGGTCACCTGACAGCCGTTGGTTCCTGACCAAATATATCGGTGTGGGCGGCTGGAACAATGTGGATGTGGCGTTGGTAAAGGCTGATGGCAGTCAACAGGTCACGAACCTGACAGAAAGCGGTTATTCCGATGGTAATCCCAAGTGGGTACTGGATGGGAAAGCCATGGTTTGGGAATCTGACCGTGCCGGCTATCGTAGCCATGGAAGTTGGGGTGCAGAGTCGGATGCCTATATTATGTTTTTCAATGCAGAGGCGTATGATACGTTCCGCCTGACAAAGGAGGAACAGGAGCTGGCTGATGAAGCAGAGAAAGCTGAGAAGAAGGAGTCTGACGAGGATAAACAGACAGGAAAGTCCGGCAAGAAGGAGAATGCTTCCAAAGAGAAGGAGGAGAAGAAGCCTGTCGAACCATTGACTTTTGATCTGGAGAACCGACAGAATCGTGTCATCCGTCTGACAGTCAATTCCTCTCATTTGGGCGATGCGGTGTTGACCAAGAAAGGGGACAAACTCTATTATTGTGCTGCTTTTGAGAAGGGATTTGACCTTTGGGAACATGACCTGAAGGAACAGACCACGAAGTTATTGATCAAGGATGTGGGCGGTGGTACGTTACACATGGATAAGGAGGGGGAGAACCTGTTCCTGATTTCACAGGGTAAGCTCAAGAAGGTGAATGTGAAGGACAGCAAGACGGAAGCGATCAACTTTAAAGCGGAATTCAATTACCGGCCGGCTGAGGAACGGGCCTACATTTTCCACCATGCATGGCGTCAGGTGAAGGATAAGTTCTATGATGCTTCTATCCACGGTATTGATTGGGAGGGGTACAAAGAGGCTTATGCCCGCTTCTTACCTTATATTAATAACAACTACGATTTTCAGGATATGCTTTCCGAACTGTTGGGAGAGTTGAACGGTTCGCATACCGGCTCGCGGTATCGTCCTACCTCTTCTGCTCCAAAGACAGCCTGTCTCGGTGCTTTTTATGATAACCAATATACGGGTGAAGGGTTGAAGATTGCAGAGGTGATTGCCAAAGGACCGTTGACCGGGGCCAAGTCTAAGATTCAGGCGGGGTGTATCATTGAAAAGATCAACGGCATCACCATCGGCAGTACGACTGACTACTATCCGTTACTCAGTGGAAAGGCCGGGCAGAAGATCCGTCTTTCCGTCTATAATCCGATGACGAACGAACGTTTTGAAGAGGTGGTGAAGCCGATCAGTTATGGCGATCAGGATGCATTGCTCTATGACCGTTGGGTGGAGAATTGTCGTAAACGGGTGGACCATCTTTCGCATGGAAGAGTGGGGTATGTCCATGTGAAGGGAATGAACAGCGAGAGTTTCCGCACGGTATATTCCGAACTGTTGGGTCGTTACCGGAACAAAGAGGCGGTCATCATTGACACACGCCACAATGGTGGCGGTTGGCTGCATGATGATTTGGCCACCCTGTTGAGTGGCAAGGAGTACCAACGTTTCACTCCGCGTGGACAATACATCGGAAGTGATCCCTACAACAAGTGGACCAAACCCTCTTGTGTACTGGTGTGTGAGGACAACTATTCCAATGCACATGGTTTCCCCTGGGTCTATAAGACATTGGGCATCGGTAAGCTGATCGGTGCGCCTGTGCCGGGTACCATGACCGCTGTTTGGTGGGAGACACAGATTGATCCGACGTTGATCTTCGGTATTCCTCAGGTGGGTGTGCAGGATATGCAGGGCCGTTATCTGGAGAACCAACAGCTTCAACCGGACATTGAGATCTATAATTCACCGGAAGCCCAATTGAAGGGAGAGGATCCTCAGTTGGAACGAGCCGTGAAGGAGATGTTGGAGGCTATCCGATAAGACAAATCAGAAAAGGCGACCTTGAAAGAGGCCGCCTTTTTCTTTCGATGAATGGTTTACTTAGGGACTGTCCGGAAATGCTGTATATTTTCTAACAAATTGATTGCTAATATGT
>JBJECC010000020.1:0-18132 GCA_051870655.1 Parabacteroides sp.
CATTGACGAACAGCACGGCTTTGCAGACCGTGACGAAACTGGCCGACGAGTATGACGGTGTGTTGGTAGGTTTCAACTTGAAAAAGTGATCCCGGACGGAGGCGTTCAGAACAGAATGCCTAACGAGAAATTGAGCACATTGGTGTGCCGGTTGATATGGAGCTTGTGAGAGGAATCTTGCAAGCTCTTGTTGTTTGAGAGAAAATCACTCTTCTGGGGCAATCCGAATTCGTAGGTGAAATCGAAGAAGAGCTGTCCGATGGTCACGCTCACTCCCGTCACTACATTGACGGTGATCGGCTTGTCGCTCTGCTCAAAGAGGTAGGAGACCTCTTCCATATCCGAGCCGGTATATTTCTCCTGATAGATGTAGCGCAGTTTCGGGCCCGCCATCAGGCTGAGTCCGTAGGGCGACTGCCGCACAATGTGATAACCGAAGAGCACTGGCACTTCCAGGGAACTGGACTGCATGGCCAAGTTGTAGGCTGAGATGGAATAGGAGGGATTCGGATCGTTCTCTCCGGAGGTGTTGTTCTCCGTGAAAAAGCTGAATTCACTGACACTCCGCTGCCAGGTAAGTGCCGGTTGCACGAAAAAGTGCTGCGTGTTGAACCGACAGAAGATAGAGGCCAGATAGCCTACTTTGTATTGGGCATAGGTCTCGTCGATGGATACTCCGTCCAAGGTCAGTTCCGTGATATAGGGGAAGACCGTGTTGAGTCCCACTTTCGCACCGAAATTGAACGATTTATCGCGCATCTCCATCAGACGCTGCGCCTGCAACGCCGGAAACAGACAGCCCAACAGGCCCGCCAGTATGCTCACCTTTCTCCAGTTCATGACCCTTTTTTCTTTTTCTGGACTGACCAGCCGAATTTCCCGATCAGATTGCCCAGCTCGTAATAGTTTCCATGTGCATAAGCCAGCAGTTCCGCCCGGCGCATGTCGAATGCCCCTGTCGCCGGATCAATGAACTGGTCATCGGCCTGTACATTGACGACATCGGCGATAAACATGTCATGGCTTCCCAAAGCGATGATCTCCTTGACACGACACTCAATGCAGAGCGGTGATTCCTCCACGACAGGGGCCTGCACCAGAGTCGCCTTGCCCGGCGTGAGGTGCATCTCCTCAAACTTCCGGTGTTCGCGGCCCGAATTGACGCCACACCAGTCTGTGGCGAAAGCCATCTTGCGCGTGGTCAGATTGATCACAAATTCCATGTTCTTCCGGAGTATTTCGTAGGAATGGCGCTCCGGACGTACCGATATATAACACATAGGTGGATTGGTACAGATTGTACCAACCCACGCTACTGTGATTAGATTCTGCTCTGAAGGCGAGGCACCACAGCTCACCAGCACGGCGGGCAATGGATAGATCAATGTGCCAGGTTTCCAGTCGCGTTTCATATCATTTGATGATGATGTCCTCCTTGTTGATCTTCCGTTCGCAATAGTGGCATTTGATGGTGCCCTTCTCCGCGTCGATCACATGGAAACGGGTCGCCATCGGCTCGTTGTTGGTGATGCATTTCGGATTGTTACACTTCACCAGACCGATCAGCTCGCTGGGCAGCGTGACGGTCTTCTTTTCCACCACTTCATAGTCGCGGATGATGTTCAACACGACGTTCGGAGCCACCAGGGCAATGCGGTTGATCTCGTCCTCCTTGAAGAACTTGTCCGCAATCTTGATCATACCTTTGCTTCCCATCTTGTTGCTATGGAAATTATTGCCGATCGTGATCGTATTGCTCATCTTGTCCAGTCCCAGCAAAGAGGCTACCTTGAACAGCTGGCTGGGCGGGATATGATCGATGGCAGTGCCGTTTTCCAAAGCGGCAACCTGCAACTCTTTTTTCTTTTCTGCTGACATAAGTTTGATTCTAATCGATTTGAATTCCTAAAACATCGCAAATGATTGCCTGACGTGCGAACAGACCGTTTCGGGCCTGCTGGATATAGTAGGCTTTCGGATTGTCGTCCACATCGTATGCAATCTCGTTCACACGGGGCAGCGGATGCAGGATCCGCAGGTTGTCGCGGCTGCCTTTCAGCATGTCGTTGCGCAGGATGTAAACGTTCTTGACGCGTTCATACTCTTCGAGATCCGTGAAGCGTTCGCGTTGCACGCGCGTCATGTACAGAATGTCTGTCTGGTTGATGATCTCTTCCGTGAAGTCGGTGTGCTCTTCATAGTGGATGCCGTGCTCGTCGCAGAAGTTTTTCTGCTCGTCCGGCATGCGCAACTCCTTCGGAGCGACAAAGTGGAACGTCGGGTTGAAATGAGACATACCGACGATCAGCGAATGCACCGTCCGGCCATATTTCAGGTCTCCCACCATCGTAATGGTCAAATCGGTCAATTTGCCTTGTGTCTTACGGATGGAATAGAGGTCAAGCATGGTCTGCGAAGGATGTTGGTTGGCGCCGTCACCCGCATTGATGATGGGGATGTTGGTCACCTCCGAAGCATAACGCGCTGCACCCTCCAGATGGTGGCGCATGATGATCAGATCGACATAGTTGCTGACCATCAGGATGGTGTCTTTCAAAGTCTCTCCCTTGGATGAACTGGTCGTGCGGGCATCCTGAAACCCGATCACGCGACCACCCAAACGGTTGACCGCCGTCTCGAAGCTCAACCGCGTACGGGTCGAGGGCTCAAAAAACAGCGTGGCAGCGACTTTGCCTTCCAGTACCTTTCTGTTTGGGTTCTCTTCAAACTTCCGGGCGTTATCCAAAATACGAAGAATGTCCTCTTTGGAGCATTGGTCGATTGAAACTAAACTTTTGTTCATCATAGATCCTAATGTGTATATGGTGCAAAGGTAATAACAATTTTCAAAAAACTACTTCAGCTCGTCGGCTAAGCGAGTCGGCAGATAGAATGTGTTGTTTTTGTCCACATAGACGACCACAGACTGCAACCGGATCTCCTGATCGGCCTTTTTGCCTGCCTTGACGATGTTCGTGAAGGGTTTGATGGTCAATTGCTTCTTTTTGTTCTTCTTGTTCTTGACAATCAGTGTAGGGAAATCGTCCTTGTCGGCGGCCGGGATGATCTCGCAGCTGTAGTCGGCAAATACGTCGGTGTGACGGGCGAAGTTCTTGGCAGTCTGCTCCTCCAGCGTGGCGTGTGTGATGCCATACAGCCGGCAGAGATATTCGTTGATCTCGATGTTCGTGTTCATGCCGAGAGGCAAGGTGCCCTGCGGATGGTAGGCAGCGAGGAACACCTCTTCGCCGGTGTGGCCGCCTGTGGTGAATCCGAAGCAGGTGCGCTGGGTCAATACATGTGCCATGAAGCTGGTCAGCGAGCCCATGTAGAGCGATGACTGCTCGTCAGATTTGCGTTGGTCAGCCGGGATCGGGCTGTTCTTGTAGTCCTTGCAGTTGTTCAGGGCTTCCATCTCTTCGGCGGTCAGCTCGAAGCCTGCCTTTTCGCGGAACAGTTGCTGCACTTCGCTGTTCGGAATCTCGTTGACCCGTTTGGCCAAGCCTTCTGCCGTCAGTTTCATCTGCGAGAAGTTGTAGAAAAGCTGGTCCTTGGTCAATTTGTCGTAGTCCGTGCAGTCGCGACGCCCCAGGCTGATGCCGCTGTTGCCATGGTCCGGCATGACCACAACGGCCGTTTCACCGTTCTTGCGGGCAAAGTCGAAGGCTACACCGCACGCCTTGTCGAAAGCCAGCATATCGCCGATCATGCCGACCGGATCGTTGCCGTGTGCCGCCCAATCGACCTTGCTGCCCTCCACCATCAGGAAGAAGCCCTTCTCGTTCTTCGACAGTTTCTCGATGGCCTTGGCGGTCATCTCGGCAAGGGCCGGCTCCTTTTCGGGGTCGCGGTCCAGGTCATACGCCATTTCACGGTCGCAGTAAAGTGCCCACATTCTGTCGTTCGTGTCGGCACGCATCCCTTTCAGGTCATTCTTATAAATGTGGTATCCGTTGCTCAGCAGATACTTCTCAGACTCTTCATCCAGCAGCGATACGCCACCGCCAATGAGGACATCCACGTTGTTGTGCGCCATCTGGGGAGCGATCCAGTTATACATGCCGCGGTTGTAGCTGTGTGCGGAGCAGTCGGCCGGTGTGGCGTGCGGAAACTCGCAGGTGCAGACCAGTCCGGCCGATTTGCCGTAGAGCTGTTTGGCCGCTTCCAGGACAGTCGTCAAGGGCTGGAACGCACGGGTAGAGTCGGTCGGATAGATGTCGTTGTCGCCGTCCCATTCCGGATAGGTGGCTACGTAGCCGGTACGGCTGGGCTGTCCCGTCATGTAGCAGGAGGTAGTCGGAGCCGAGTCGCCGATCGGGGCGTTAGACGAGTGCGTACGCACCGTACCGCAGAGATAGGGGTCGAGATTCAATTTCGGTTTGCTGGGGTCTGTGTACCACTGAAGCCAGCGTGCAATGGAGACCGTGGCCAAAGAGGTTCCGTCAGGAATCAGGACAATGACATTCTTGACCGGCTTCACCTGCTCGAAGTCAGTCGCTTTGCCCGGCATGACAAGGCATGCCAACAAGAGCAATAAACTTAATTTCTTTTTCATATTTGTATAAATCATGTATTAGTGTAATTCGATAATCTCTTCAGGGAACAGGGTGAGCTTCTCGATGCCGTGATCTGTGACCAGGAAACTGTTTTCCACACCGACAGCACCGACCTCCGGAATCACGAATTTCGGCTCCAGGGCAAACACCATGTTCTCTTCCAACAGCTCCTTGGAGCGGGGTGTCAGGACAGGCAGCTCGTTGATCTGCAGTCCGATGCCGTGTCCCACGAACTTGGCCTGCTGTTTGGTGCCCATGAAGTAGGATTCCAGACCGGCCTGCTGAACATGTGTCATGGCCCGGTTGTACAGCTCAGCACAGGCGGTGCCGGGCTGGGCATGGGCTTCGATGTCAGCCTGGATCTCCAGTGCCACCTGATGAGCCCGATAAGCCAGCTCACTCAGCTTGCCCACCGAGCAGACACGTGTCATATCCGTCATGTAGGGCGTATAATTGCCCGCCATATCGACCATGATGGCCATACCCTCCTTGAGCAGTGTGCCGTTCGCCCCCAGCGGACAGGCTGTGTTGATGCCGGCACCGCCCAACGCAAAGTCGAAAGGAGAGGGGGCTTCGGCATTTTCGCCGGCCAATACGCTGCCCATGAAAATGTCCATGTTGGCACCGAACGCCCGGAACAGTCCCATAGACCCGTGCCGCCGCATCCGCAATTCAATCTCGCTCTGGAATTGCAGGTCGGTCATGCCGGGGCGATAGCAGTCCGGCAGTTCGGCATACACTTCGGCATGGATGCGGGCCGCGGTGCGGAACTGTTCGATCTCGTGAGGAGTCTTCACCTCACGCAACTGGCGCATCATCGCCGTGGCATTGCCAGTCTCTGCAGGATTGAATATGTTGTGAAGGCGGGTGTATTCGGAATAGGTCAGTTCGTCTGCTTCCAATAATAATGTATGAGGCATCGGGATGTGTTGTTCAGCGAAAAGTTCTGCCATCTGCTCAGGTTTCCGGATGTAAAACAGATGGGGGGCGGAGAGTCCGTTCGGGCGTTTGACGAAGAAACAGGGTTCCCCTTCCACGGGAAGGTAAAAGTAACCGCTATAAATGCGTCCTGTCGTATAATAAAGATTTACATCCACGCTTAGCAGACATCCGTCGGCTCCGTTCTTTTGCATGAATTTTTGCATACGATCCCATTTCAGCGTGAGATCGTGAATCAATTCCTGTCTTATCATGTTTATCAGCTTTGTATCTTTGCACGCAAAAATACAACAAAAACGAGAAGCCGACCAAAATAAAATGGTGAAAAAACTATGGAAATGGGTGGTTGACTGAAAACGACTTTTTTCGTTCCGCGGAGTGGGAAGAAGCCAAACCAAGAAAGCCCTGGTTTTCTGCAAACCAGGGCCTTTTTGGATGAGAGAAATGTTATTCGGCGTCTAACACGCGGATGATGTCAAAGCAGAATCCTTTTGACAATTGGATACCCTTCTCGACACTGCCTGTCGCGCAGTCGTAGATATAGACACAGGGATAATCGTTTTCGCCGGTTCCTTCGGTGATGCCGATATAGGCTTTGCCATCCACCACGACACTACGTTGTGAGAAGCGACCTCCGCAGTAGGGCAGGTCTTTTCCCTCATACTGTACGCGCTCACGAGCACCGCTCGCCAAGTCCACGATGGTATAGAAGTGGCTTTCGCTGTCGATCTTGGTGCCCAGCGTCACATCCTGTGAATAGGCCAGTGCCTTGCCGCCTCCCAGATATTGGATGGTCAGCAGTTTTCCTTCCGCTTCGGGGAAACCGTTGTAGTTCGGATCAAAGGTGGTCTCACCGGCGTTGATGCGCAACAGGGAGCTGTATTCTGCCTCATTGATCACTTTCAGACAGGAGAGATAGAGATTGCCCGCCTCGTCATACATCACGGTGTTCTGCATCAGCTCGCCGTATGCGCTGGCGGTCGTCTCCTCGGCCAAGGTATGATCCACGGCTGTGTCGGAGAGGATCTCCATGGTGGCCGGATCGATGGTCACGATGTGCAGGGTGGAGGCTGTGGCATCCGCCATGCCGGCATCTCCCTTTGCATTGGTGAAATAGTAGAGCTTGCCATCGCTCTCGCGGTAGGTGAGGATGCCGGAGGTGGAGAGGGCTGTGGCATCTTCCGGCAGGACGACCGGTAGCGTGCCTTCCGACTCGATCGTGAGCGAGTTCTCGCTGTCTTTCAGCTTGGACCAGAACACCTGCGTATGCTTGGAGTCCGTGCCGATGACGACGAGTGTGTGGTCGTCAATCCAGGCATGGGTGTATTTGCGGGCATAGTAGGTGTTGTTGAGGAACGGCACCTCGGCGATGACCTGGATCGCTTCGTCCCCCTCGGCATCCTTTACGATCTGGAACTTCGTGAAACGGTCTGCCGGAGACTGGGGCACCTGGTAGTAATATTTCCCCTTAGTGATGCTCTCCATGGTGTAGTTCTGCGTGATGTCAATCCCCTTGCCGGTGAAGTCCACCATGGGTTGGTCGGCTGTCAGTGCATTGACGCTGCGCACAAAGGTGCCGTTCTTGTTCTGGCTCATGCCGCCATGTTTCACGGCACACACATACAGGTCGAAGTTGTACTTCTTCTCGATGACCGGCTCTTCCGGTTCTGCCGGTGTCTCCGGTTCTTCCGGTGTGACGGGAGTCTCCGGTTCGGGAGTGATCGCCGGATCATCATCCGAGCAGGCCGGCATGAAGCAGGCCAGGGCAAACGCCATGAAGGCATTCAAAATAAACGTTCTTTTTTTCATACGATTGTTTTTATAATTGATTTATTGAATGAATAACCGGAATTTGGCGAAGAAGGCACGCCCTGGCTTCTGCAACATATAGTTGTCATAGGCCAGCCTGTCGAACAGGTTGGTGCATTCCACGGAGATGTTGTACCGGCCACGCTCCCACGAGTAGAAGAGGGAGGCGTTGCTGATGTTTTGTGTCGGTACGCGTGCCTTGGTCTTCGCGGAGCCGTAGGCTTCCCACGTGAGGTAGAACCAATGGACCCACTGGTGGTGGAAGGCGATCCGGAGCTGTCCGTCGGGCCGTCCCACCTGATGGAAGGTGTAGGCCGCCTCCGCATTGACGAATGACCAGGGCTTGTTGGGGGTCCGGTTCTTGTAGGTGACGGAGGGCTTGCCATCCTTTTTATACTGTTGCTGGTCGCGCGAGTCCTGGAAACTGGCGTTGGCGCTGAGTTGCAGCCGGTCGCTCCAGTTGTAGCGGATTTCTCCCTCTACACCTTTGATATGGACCGCCTCCACATTCTCGTATTGCATCATGCCCTCCTGCTCGGAGACGAACGCCTGGATGTAGTCATCTACCAGCCGGAGGAAACCGCCTCCTTCGTAATAGATCACATGGTGCGGGGCCAGCCGGAGGGTGCCGAACAGCCCTGCGTTGAGGTTGTCGCTGCATTCCGGGCGCAGGCCGACATTCGGATAGATGGTGGAGCCGTTGCCCAGCAGCTCGTAGGAGAGGGGCAGGCGCACGCTGTGTTCGTAGCTGGCCTTGACGGAGAGCCAGCCGGCCTGTGTGAAACGGGTGCCGAAACCGCCTCCGAGGTAACTCTGCGTATCTTCCGGCTTCACCTCGTTGGCACCGGTGATGGAACCCAATTCCGTCTGTTCCACGGAGAGGTGGTTGATATACTCCTTCAGGAAAAACACATTCTGCATTTTCCCGTGGAGAAGTTCCTGGTTGTAGGAGAGGCCTGCGATGTGTTTCAGCAGGACATCACGGGTCGGGATGTAGTCTTCATCGACATCATCCTCCTGCTTGTTGCCGGTCCGGTTAAGCAGGTAGTTGACGCTCAGGGCGTGCTGCTCGTTGAAACGGTATTCCAGATTGGCACGTGCCATGGTCATCGGACGACGGTAATGGCGCCAGGTGCGTCCCCGTCCCCGTATTTCGCTGAAGGATCCGTTGATGTAGGTGCCGTCCCAATAGTATTTGCGATAGGTGGTGTCGATGGTTTCCGAATGGTCCCACGTCTGGGAAAAGACAGCTTGCAGGGAGAGATCCCTGACCAGCAGACCGGACTTTTCGTAGCGGGCCGAAAGGTTGTAACTCCGGGTGTTGCGCTCTGCCATGCCATAGACCCAGGACTGGACGGAACCGGTCTGTAGCTCCTTGTCTGTTCTCGAACAGGAGGCCGAGACAAAGAGGGCATCCGCCCAGGGCTTGTGGGCTACCCCCGCTTCTATCTGTCCGAAGAGCGAAAGATAATCGTCGTGAAACCGCTTGCAGTCGGTCGTGATGAACCCGCTTTTGTCCGCATTGCGCACCTCCACGTCCTTCATCAGATAGTCATTCTTGGAGTAGTTGACTTGGAGGACCGGCTTGACGATCAGGCCGCTTTTGGCATCGGCATATTGGGCATTCAGGCCCGCTTTGTGGGTATGGAAGGATCCGATACCATACGAGAGATCCAGGTAGTTGCGGGTCTGCTGGCGGGTGATGATGTTGATGGCCCCTCCCAGGGCATCGGCGCCCAGACTGGCGGGAATCACCCCTTTGTAGATCTCAATGTGGTCGATGAGCTGCACCGGCAGGTTGGCCAGGGTTACACCGGCCCCCTTGGTGTCGAGCGGCATACCGTCCAGAAAGTAGCGAATGGCATTGCCGGAGAGGCCGTTGATCGACAGGTCGAAGTCAGACCCCACACCGCCCTCTTCGCGGATGCGGATGCCGGTCGTCCGGTTGACCACATCGTTCAGGCTGTTGATCGTGGCAGAGAGGCTTTTGATGTCCACGGCATTGATGGCATAGGCTCCTTCCCGCAGCTTCTGTTCCTTGCTCTTGCCCGTCACCGTCACCGATTCCAGACGAACGCTGCTCTCGCGGAGGGTAAAATGAAGCCGGGCGTTGCCTTTCACCGTGATCTCCTGCTCTTCACTTGTGTAACCCACCATGGAGGCGGTGATCCGGTAGGTGCCGGGGGGAAGTTTCAATGCATAATGGCCCGAGGGGTCGGTGTAGGTGCCTACCGGCTGGTTCTGCACTGCCACGGTCGCTATCGGCAGCGGCTGCCCCTCCTGATCCTTTACCACGCCGGACAGCGTGAAGCTCTGTTGTGCGGCCAGATTCCAGCCTATCAGCCAGAAAAGCAGCCATAAACCTGTTGTAAATCGTTTCTGTTTCATCTCTGTTCCACTTGACAGTGGCTTCGGGAACAAACCGATTCACAAACCCATGCAGAGCTGATGAACCCCAAGGGGGGCGCACCAGTCCGAAACGGGGCCTCATTTGAATGGATAGATTCAGATGTGTGTCCGTAGCTTTAATTACCCGAAAGCCGTAAACAATGGATTCTGGCAGGTCTTCTGGCTTGCTCTCTCCTTGAGGCCTTCCCATCCGCACGGGGGCGGACAGTGGCTCTACGATTCTCAACGAGTGTTTCAGAGCTTACAGCAGCGGTGTCTGCTCAGGATTTGCACCTGATTCCCTTTTCACCCCTCTTTCACGCAGTGCTTGGAAAGAGGGGCACCAAAAATCGCTGCAAAGATAAGGGCTTTTTTGAGATGACTCCGCTTTTCTCTGTTAAAATTAGAATCCGTTCATGGGAATTGTCACGGTCGGAATGAGCAGCAGGAACCCCAAAAGGACCAGCAGCAGGATGAATTTCCAGGCCCAGCGGAACCATTTGTCGTAGGGGATCCGGCTGACGCCCAGCACTGCGATCAGCACGCCGGAGGTGGGGGTCAGCAGGTTGGTGAAGCCGTCACCAAACTGGAACGCCATGACTGTAGCCTGTTTTGACAGGCCGATCAATTCCGAGAAGGGGGTCAGGATGGGCATGGTGAGCGCCGCCTTGGCACTGCCCGAAGGGATCACCAGGTTGATCAGCGTCTGGATCACATACATCATGCCGACTGTGGCGATCTTGCCGAGGCCCTCCATTCCTTGTGCCAGGCTGTGCAGCAGGGTGTCGATGATCTGTCCCTCTTTCAGCACGACGATGATACCTCCAGCCAGTCCGACCACGACGGCCGCACTGAGGATGTCTTTGCAACCCGCCAGGAAGAGCTGCACCAGCTCGTTCGGAGTCCGCCCGTTGGCCCAGCCGGCGGCGATGCCCAACGCGAAGAAGAGGGTGGCGATCTCCTCGATGTACCATCCGTAGCCCATGACGCCGATGATCAGATAAAATATGGTAAAGAAGAGCAGGTTCAACAGGTAGAGGTGGACGGTTTTCCGCAAGGCCCACACGGAGGTACAGGCAAATGTGGCTGTCAGCAGAGGCAGCAGGGGCCACCCGTGCCAGATCCGGTTGCCGATGTGCAGGTCGGTCGTCGGGTAGGCGATGCTGAAAGCCACCTGTGCCACGAAGAGAGCGCCAAAATTGATCCAGGCGGCCTTCGGGGTGTGGTAGGCAAGGGGTTCCAAGCTGCTCTCAGCGTGCAGCTCCCGCCAATAGCGGTCCTCTTCATAAACGGGCGATGATTCCGGATGGCGTTTCACCCGGGCGGCGTACCGCAGGATCCAGGCAAATCCGACCAGGTTGATGACGCACCAACAGATCATGCGGTATTCAATGCCGGAAAAGAGCGGCAATCCGGCCAGTCCTTGTGCGATGCCGATGGTAAAGGGGTTGAGGATGGCCCCGGCAAATCCCAGGCCTGCGGCAACGAACACCATGCAGACTCCAGTAATGGAATCGTAGCCCATGGAGATGGCCAACGGCACCAACACCAGACAGAAGGCAATGGTCTCTTCACTCATGCCGAAGACGGCTCCGAAGATGCTGAAGAGCAGCATGATGGAGGTCAGCAGGAAATTCTCGATGCCGATTATCCGCATCCAACGGTTCCCTTCCATGCGTTTGGCGCGCCGCAGGAAAGCGGCAGTCCCGATGTCGAACGCCTTGCTGTCATTGACAATCCAAAAGGCCCCTCCGATAATCAGGATGAAGACGATGATGTCCGCTTTATCGACAAAGCCTTCATAGAAAGCGGAAAACACCTGCCAGGTCTGGGGCTTGTTCTCGATCGGCTCATACACCAGCTGCACCTCACCGGTCGGGAGAGGACGCTCGACGTAGTGTCCGCCCGGCACGAACCAGGTCAGTGCTGCACAGAACAGGATGATATAAAACAGGATGACATAGGTGTGGGGAATCTGTCTCTTTTTCATGCGTTGTCCTCCTTCTCTTCGTTTGTCAGGGGGCCTATTTCCGGCAGAATGGCACGGGCCTCCCGGTCACTGATCGAATCCACCTCTTTGAGGCGTCGCTGGATGGCCCGTGTACGGGTACCCAATACCTCTTCTAACGTGCCGGAAGCGGTTTGCAGGTTCCGTTGGGTCTTTTCCAGCAGACCGCCTACCTTTTCAAATTCCTTCTTGACCGCTGCCAGGATGGTCCAGACCTCCCCGCTGTGTTTCTGGATGGCCAAGGTGCGGAATCCCATCTGCAGGCTGTTCAGGATGGCGGCCAAGGTGGTGGGACCCGTCACGACCACCTTGTACTGGCGTTGCAGTTCTTCCAAAAGGGCCGAACGTCTGACGACCTCCGCATAAATCCCTTCAAAGGGGAGGAACAGAATGCCGAAATCTGTCGTGGCGGGTGGATTGAGGTATTTCCCGGAAATGTCGCGGGCCATCTTCTTGATGGTGTTCTCCATCACTTTGCCCGCCGCTTCAATGGCAGCCGGATCCGCCTGGTCATACGCATCCAAGAGCTGCTCATACACATCTTTGGGGAATTTGGCGTCGATGGGCAGATAGACAAACTCGCGCCCGTCATCCCGTCCGGGGAGCTTGATGGCGAACTCCACCACATTGTCCGAGCCTTTCCGGGTGTGTACGTTGGCCTCGTATTGTTCGGGTGCCAACAGCTGTTCCAGAAGCATGCTGAGCTGGATCTCTCCGATGTTGCCCCGGGTCTTGACATTGCTGAGCACCCGTTTCAGGCCGCCCACATCCTGTGCCAGCGTCTGCATTTCACCCAGTCCTTTCTGTACGCTTTCCAATTGCTCCGTGACTAACCGGAACGATTGGCTGATGCGCTCATTCAAGGTCTTCTGAAGCTTCTCGTCCACCGTTTCGCGGATCTCTTCCAGTCTTCGTTCGGTGTTGCGTACCAGCAGTTGCTGTCGTTGATCCAATTGGTCGAACCGTTCCCGTTGCAGCTCGTTGAACGAACGGATGGCCCGTTCGAAGCTCTCCCGAAACTCCATGAGCGACCGGGCCAATTCATCCCGGTTGTCTTTGGCAACCAGCCGGCTCTCTTCGCGGTTGAGCCGGAAATCTTCCCGAAAGTTCTTTTCCATCCGGTCGAACGAACGTTGCATCTCCTGCAACAACCGGTCTATCTCCTCATTCTTCCCGCTCTCTTTCCGCGGTCGCCAGATGATTTGCAGCAACAACACGACGGTGATTGCGCCCAATAGGATCCATTCTATCATATCTTTCCTTCCTTTTTGTTTTCAGTACTTCTGAATGTCAGCCAAAAGTATGTATTTTCCGGCAATTTTGTATATTTGTAGCCACTTAAATACACATAAGACAAAATGAAATTTATCGGTGCACATGTGAGTGCGACGGGTGGCGTGGAAAATGCGCCGCTTCACGCACACGAAATAGGGGCAACGGCGTTTGCCCTTTTTACACGCAATCAGCGACAATGGCGTTCGGCTCCGTTACCGGCCAAGAGCATCGCGCTCTTCAAGGAACGGTGTGCGGAGTTCGGTTACAGTGCGGCTCAGATTCTGCCGCATGACAGTTATCTGATCAATCTGGGACATCCCGAGCAGGAGGGACTGGAGAAATCGAGGGCCGCTTTCCTGGACGAAATGCAACGGTGCGGGCAGCTGGGGCTGGATCGGCTGAACTTTCATCCCGGCAGCCATCTGAAAGCCTTGTCGGAAGAGGAGTGCCTGGCCCGGATTGCCGAATCCATCAACTGGACCTTGGATCAGACGCAGGGTGTCTGTGCCGTGATTGAGAACACGGCCGGGCAGGGTACCAACCTGGGATTCCGCTTCGAACACCTGGCCTATATCATCGAGCGGGTGGAGGACAAGAGCCGGGTAGGTGTCTGCATTGATACGGCCCACACGTTGGCGGCCGGCTATGACATCAAGACGGAAGCCGGTTTCGGAGAGACATTCCGGCAGTTTGACGAAGTGGTCGGCTTCTCCTACCTGAAAGGTATGCATATCAATGATTCCAAGAAGGATCTGGGTACGCGGGTGGACCGCCACGACAGCCTTGGCAAGGGAATGATGGGACTGACCACCTTCGAACTGATCATGCGGGATCCGCGGTTTGACGGGATGCCGCTGATTCTGGAGACTCCGGACGAGTCGTTGTGGGCCGAGGAGATCGCCCGGCTCAAACAAATGAGTCATCAAAAGTAACATTTAAATAAATCCTGACATGAAGACTTGGATTGTAGCGGCTGCCTGTGCAGCCCTGTTGTCCGGTGTGGAGGCTGATGCCTGCACCGGACTGTTGGTAGGAAAGAAAGCCTCGGTGGACGGCTCTGTGATGATCAGTTATGCGGCCGACTCGCACAGTTTGTACGGTGAGCTGTATCGGTGGCCGGCTGCCGATTGGCCACAAGGTGCCATGCTCGACATCAAGGAGTGGGATACGGGCAAGCCGTTGGGACAGATTCCGCAGGTGGCCCATACCTATTCGGTGGTAGGAAACATGAACGAGCATCAGCTGGCCATTACGGAGAGCACCTTCGGCGGCCGGCATGAGCTGGTGGATACGACCGGCATCATGGACTATGGCAGCCTGATCTATGTAACCTTGCAACGGGCAAAGACCGCTCGCGAGGCGATCCGCGTGATGACCGATCTGGTCAAGGAATATGGCTATTACAGCGGGGGCGAGTCTTTCTCCATTGCTGACAAGCATGAGGCTTGGATCATGGAGATGGTCGGCAAGGGTGTCGGTAACAAGGGAGCCGTCTGGGTGGCTATCCGCATTCCGGATGACTGCATAGCTGCACATGCCAACCAGTCACGCATACAGCAGATCCCGTTCGACGACAAGGAAAACTGTATGTATGCGCCTGATGTGGTTTCCTTTGCCCGTGAAAAGGGATATTTCAAGGGAAAAGACAAGGATTTCAGTTTTGCCAAAGCCTATTGTCCGTACGACTTCGGGGCCTTGCGCGGGTGTGAGGCGCGTGTGTGGTCCTTCTTCCGTAAATATGACAAGACGATGGACAAGTATGCGGATTTCATCAAGGGGGATCCTTCCAAAGAGCCGATGCCTCTCTACATCAAACCGGACCGGAAGTTGTCCGTGCAGGATGTACAGGCGGCCATGCGCGACCACTATGAAGGAACCGATCTGGACATGACGAAGGATGCCGGTGCCGGTCCGTACAAGGTGCCTTACCGTTGGCGTCCGATGACCTTCAAGGTAGATGGACAGGAATACACCAACGAGCGTGCCATCGCTACCCAACAGACCGGTTTTGTGATCGTGCCGCAGATGCGTGAGTGGCTGCCGGATGCCATTGGCGGTATTCTTTGGTTTGGCGTGGATGATGCGGACATGGCAGTGTTCAATCCGATTTACTGTTCTGTCTATGACGCTCCGGAGTGCTATCGTGTGGGGAACGGCGACATGCTGAATTTCTCATGGACTTCCGCTTTCTGGATGCACAACTGGGTGGCCAACATGGCTTATCACAAATACAGTTTCATGATCGAGGATATCCGGAAGGTGCAGCAGGAGCTGGAAAACGGCTATCAGCAGACCATCCCGGCCATCGACGAGGCGGCCAAGAAGCTCTATGCAGAGAATCCGGATGAGGCCCGTAAGTTCCTGACCTGGTTCAGTACGACCACAGCCGACCAGGCGACTGCACGGTGGAAACAGCTGGGTGAATATCTGTTGGTCAAGTATATTGACGGTAACGTGAAGAAAGAGGAGAACGGCCAGTTCAAGCGCAATGCCTATGGATTGCCGGCTTATCCGGACTTCCCCGGCTACGATGAAGAGTATTATCGCCAAATTGTTCGCTCTGCCGGTGAACGATTGAAGGTCAAATAATGTTATAATAAGTAGTATAATGTAGAACTAAATTTGGAAAAACGTTATGAAAAAGATTTTGGTAGGATTGGTGTTATGGATGGGCCTCTTTTCCATGGCTTCAGCGCAGACTCGCGAGGGAGATTCCAGTGTGGGTTTGGGCATCGGTTACGCTTTTGATTCCGAGCAGGCTGCCATCAGTCTGGATTATCGGTATAGTCTGACCAATGCGTTACGCATCAATCCGGAGTTGACCTATCTGGTCAAGAAACATGGTTTGAGCGCCTGGTTGATTGACGTGAATGCACATTACCTGGTTCCGCTGTCCGGTTCGTTCGGTTTTTACCCGTTGGCCGGTCTGAGCTTCTCCGCATGGAATGCAGACGGAGCGGGCGATTGGTATGGCGACAAAAAGACTTCAGACACCATTACGCGTATCGGAGCCAATATCGGTTTGGGCGGCGAATTCTATGTGACCCGTGAGTTTACCGTCGGCCTGGAAGTGAAATACAATATTATCAAAGATCTGGACCAGGCTTTGCTGGGTGTCCGTGTCGGGTATAATTTCTGATAGAATCGGTGCGTTTTCAAGTGATAGGTTGGATGCTGGTGCTTTCGTTGGGTTGGAGTTGCCAACCGGAAGCACCAGTGTTGTCTGTGATCACCATAGACGGTGAGGCGTTGCGCAGTCCGGTCAACACGGATCTCTACGGTCTGTCGCTGGAGGAGATCAATCATGGCATAGACGGGGGCTTGTATGCCGAACTGATTCAGAACCGGAGTTTTGAGGATGGGGTTCCGCCCTTGAACTGTCCCTATGACTTTGCCCGGAACCTGCTCAGTACGCCGAATGGGTGGACATTGCCTTTTCTGCGTCCCGACTCCCTTGTCGGGTGGCAGCCTCTGAACGGGGAGACCAAGCTTTATTTGGATACGCAAGGCACAATCAACGAGTATAACCGTCGCTCATTGATGGTCTGTTCGGTCGGGGCATCTGACGGAAAAAGTTCGGGTGGTGTCTATGCAGAAGGGTATCGGGGCATTCCCATCCGCAAAGGTGGACGTTATCGGCTCTCTTTCTATGCGAAGGGGAGCTCCTATGTGCCGAAAGAAATCCATGTGGCTTTGGAGGATTCCATCCACCGCAGTCGGGGCAGTGATCTCTTTACCATTGCGCCCACGTATGAGTGGGGGCGTTATCATCATGTCTTCACCGCCGAAGAGGACTGGAATAAGGCGGTCCTGTCGTTCCGGACAGACAGTTCCACGGTTTTCTGGTTGGATGTGGTGTCACTGTTTCCCGAAGAGACATGGCGGCAGCGGCCCAATGGACAGCGGGTGGATTTGATGGAACGGATTGCCGCCCTGCATCCGCAGTTCATCCGTTTCCCGGGTGGAAGTTTTGCGGAGGGTTATACGGCCGGGACCTTTCCGATCTGGCGCGAGAGTCTGGGGAATATCGCCTCCCGAAAGTCCTTTTGGAACGTCTATTCGTATGGTTCGACCAATGGGCTGGGGTATCATGAGTTTTTGCAGCTTTGCGAAGATCTGGGTGCCGATCCGGTGTATGTGATCCACAGCGGTGTAACCAGCCAAAGCCGTCGTCCGCGATATGAGGATATTACGGCGATGGACAAATGGGTAGAGGAGGCCTTGAACGCCATTCGTTATGCCAATGAGCCGGCTGATTCACTGATGGGCAGTTGGCGGGCACAGAATGGCCATCCGGAACCTTTCCATTTAAAATATGTGGAGATCGGAAGCGAAAACTATGGAGCGGAATACACCAAACGTTTCGAACTGTTCCGGGAGGCGATCAAGGCGTTGGATCCGGAGATTACCGTGGTGAGCAGTTCGTTCATTTCCCGGAAAAACCGGGGAGATTGGGTGGATGTGCACTATGGGGCTTCTCCCGACTTTTTCCTGGCCAATTCCGACCGGTTTGATCCGGAGCGGTTCTATCGGCGTTCACCAGGACTGTTCATCGGTGAATTCGGTACCTGGAGCGAGCAGGCCGGAACGTTGCGTGCAGCCATCGGTGAAGCCTGTTTCCTGATCGGAGTGGAACACAATCCGAGCATGGTACGTCGTTTGGCCTATGCTCCGGTCCTGCAGCATGCCGAGTTTCCGACGGAACGGCCCGGGCTGATCGAGTTTGACCGGTATCGGACGGCGGTCTCCCCCTCTTATTGGGTCTGGAAACTGTTCAATGACTACCGCGGGGATGATGTGGTGAAGACCTCTGTCCAGACGTATGGACGGCCGCAGGTCTCTTTTGGAAGGGCCGGCATCGAAATGTTCGACAACAGTTTTGACTTTCGGAACGTCTGTCTGGACGGCAGACCGGTTACGGATGCTCAGGTACTGACGGGTGGCTGGCAGGTGACGGACGGGACCTTGACACCGGATGCCAACCGGTGGAACTATTTGTTGGCAGGCGATTCGACCGCCTACAATTACATCTTTTCGGCTGAATTACGCCGTACGAAAGGAAGTGGGCAGATCCAGTTGCGTGTACGGGACAATGGGAGACTGGCAGACAGCACGGACTATATTTGCATGACTGTGGGATCGGGACAGAGTGAAGAT
>JBJECC010000021.1:0-18095 GCA_051870655.1 Parabacteroides sp.
TCGTTATAATCGGTTAAGAGTATGCTGACATCCATTTTATTACAAGCGGCAGGAGCATCTGAAAGTTTCATCGAGTTCTTGATGCAGAACATTCAGATTTTCCTCTCCTACACAGGATTTGCCAACGCCACGCCCGGGCACATCATCATGTTGCTCGTCGGTCTGGTGTTTATCTTCCTGGCCATTCGCTATGAGTTCGAGCCCATGTTGTTGATCCCTATCGGCTTCGGTATCTTGATTGGTAACATTCCGTTCAAGGATGCCGGCTTGCAGTTGGGTATCTACGAAGAGGGTTCTGTGTTGAACATTCTGTATCAAGGTGTGAAACAGGGTTGGTATCCGCCGTTGATCTTCCTCGGTATCGGTGCCATGACCGACTTCTCCGCTTTGATCTCGAATCCGAAATTGATGTTGGTCGGTGCAGCTGCCCAGTTCGGTATCTTCGGTGCCTACATGATCGCCTTGCAGATGGGCTTCGATCCCAGTCAGGCAGGTGCTATCGGTATCATCGGTGGTGCAGACGGTCCGACCGCTATCTTCTTGTCTTCTAAGCTGGCACCTAACTTGATGGGAGCAATTGCAGTATCTGCCTATTCTTATATGGCATTGGTGCCCATCATCCAGCCGCCGTTCATGCGTCTGTTGACCAACCAGAAAGAGCGTCTGATCCGCATGAAACCGCCGAGAGCCGTTTCTCAGACCGAGAAGATCGTCTTCCCGATCGTAGGTCTGTTGCTGACAGCTTTCCTGGTTCCGTCAGGTCTGCCTCTGTTGGGTATGTTGTTCTTCGGTAACCTCTGTAAGGAGAGCGGTGTAACACGCCGTCTGGCCGAGACAGCCCGTGGTCCGCTGATCGACGTCATCACCATCCTGTTGGGTGTGACTGTAGGTGCTTCTACACAGGCTACCCAGTTCCTGACATTGAACTCTATCAAGATCTTCGGTTTGGGTGCGTTGTCATTCGTCATCGCTACTTGTGCCGGTGTTCTCTTCGTGAAGTTCTTCAACCTGTTCCTGAAAGAGGGTAACAAGATCAACCCGTTGATCGGTAATGCCGGTGTGTCTGCCGTTCCTGACGCAGCACGTATCTCTCAGAACGTAGGTTTGGAATATGATCCGAGCAACTACTTGCTGATGCACGCCATGGGCCCGAACGTAGCCGGTGTGATCGGTTCAGCTGTAGCAGCCGGTATCCTGTTAGGATTCTTAGGATAAGAATTTATTCATAACTCTTTTTGGAAGGGATTGAGAGCATGTCCATACGGACATTTCTCAGTCCCTTTTTTCTATCCCTTCCCCTGAAAGCTGTCATTCTGTCACCTTACCTGTCGCAACATACCCCGTTTTCCTTTTTGGCACCTATTTTGTAGAGTGAAATTCAAAAAACATAAATCAGTAACGCAATGAGTAAACAAGGAAACATTGGAGTAACATCGGAAAACATTTTCCCGATTATCAAAAAGTTCTTATATAGCGATCAAGAGATTTTCTTGCGCGAATTGGTGTCCAATGCAGTAGATGCAACCCAGAAATTGAAGACACTTTCTTCCGTAGGTGAGTTCAAGGGTGAGTTGGGCGACTTGACTATCCATGTCAAATTTGACGATAAGACCATTACGATCTCTGACCGGGGTATCGGTATGACAGCCGAAGAGATTGACAAATACATCAACCAGATTGCCTTCTCCGGTGCAGAAGAATTTGTGGAGAAATACAAGAATGATGCAACCGCCATCATCGGACATTTCGGTTTGGGCTTCTACTCCTCATTCATGGTTTCCAAGAAGGTGGAAATCATCACACGTTCCTACAAAGAGGGTGCTGTGCCCATGAAATGGAGCTGCGACGGAACCCCCTCTTATACATTGGAAGAGACAGAAAAAGAGGATCGGGGAACCGACATCGTGCTCTACATCGACGATGACAACAAAGAGTACCTCAACAAGGAAAAGCTGAATGGTCTGCTGACCAAATATTGCCGCTTCCTGCCGGTTGAGATTGCTTTCGGTAAAAAGCAGGAATGGAAAGACGGAAAATATGTGGACACAGAGGCCGACAATATCATCAACGATACGAAGCCGGCTTGGGTGCGCAAACCGTCAGAACTGAAAGATGAGGACTACAAGAAGTTCTATCAGGATCTCTATCCGATGAGTGAAGAACCGCTCTTCTGGATTCACCTGAATGTGGATTATCCCTTCAACCTGACCGGTATTCTCTATTTCCCGCGTATCAAGAGCAACATCGATCTGCATCGCAACAAGATCCAGCTGTACTGCAACCAGGTATTCGTGACAGACTCCGTGGAGGGAATTGTACCGGAATTCCTGACCTTGTTACACGGTGTATTGGATTCACCGGATATTCCGTTGAACGTATCCCGTTCTTACCTGCAGAGTGACCAGAATGTGAAGAAGATCTCCAGCCACATCACGAAGAAGGTGGCCGACCGGTTGGACGAGATCTTCAAGAATGACCGCAAGCAGTTTGAAGAGAAATGGGACAGCCTGAAACTTTTTGTCCAATACGGTATGCTGACGGATGAGAAGTTCTACGATCGTGCCATCAAATTCAACCTGCTGAAGGATGTAGAGGGCAAGTACTTCACGATGGAGGAATACAAGACTCTGATCAAGGAGAACCAGACAGACAAGGAGGGTACTTTGGTCTATCTCTACACCACCAATAAAGATGAACAGTACAGCTATATCCAGGCTGCCAAAGATAAAGGATACAGTGTGTTGGTCATGAACGGACAGTTGGACGTACATGCCATCGGCCAGTTGGAGCAGAAGTTGGAGAAGGTTCGTTTCGTCCGTGTAGATAGTGACACGATCGACAACCTGATCCGCAAGGAGAATGCCAACCAGGTGACGCTGAATGAGGAGGAGAAGAACGCTCTGCAAGAGGTCTTCAAGAGCCAGCTGCCGAAGATCGAGAAGGCAGAGTTCTATGTGACCTTCGAAGCCTTGGGCAGTGAAGCCAACCCGATCCTGCTGACACAAGGAGAATACATGCGTCGTATGCGCGAGATGTCGGCCATGCAACCGGGAATGTCATTCTACGGAGAGATGCCAGACAGCTTCAACCTGGTGCTAAATACAGACCATGCGCTGATCAAGCAGGTCTTGTCAGACGAAGAAGGCGCTTGCAGCGAACAACTGAAACCGATCTTAGGTGACATCAAAGGATGGGAAGCACGTCAGTCTGACCTGCGTGAGGCACAGAATAAGAAAAAGCCGGAAGAGATCACAGAGGCTGAGAAGGAGGATATGACAAACACCAACAAGAAGTTGGATGAGCTCCGTGAACAGCGCAATCAGATCCTGGCCCAGTATGCAGCCGGCAATCCGATCGTCAACCAGTTGATTGACTTGGCACTCCTCGGCAACGGCATGTTGAAGGGCGAAGCATTGAGCCGTTTCATCAAACGAAGCGTATCCCTGATCGGTCAATAAGAGCCGATCCTTTCAGGATAAAACCCAAAAGAGTCCGTCTTTTCCCGAGGCGGACTCTTTTTCGTTATGCCGACTTTGTTATATCTTTGCAGATACAGATGAAGTAAAAAGGAAAGGGAACAATCATGAGAACATGGTGGATTGGATTTGCATGCAGCCTATTGTCCGTACTGGGACTTTCAGCACAGACCGTCGGATTGGTGATGAGCGGTGGCGGGGCCAAGGGAGCTGCCCATATCGGAGTCATCAAAGCCTTGGAAGAGAGCGGAGTGCCCATTGACTATGTCACGGGTACCAGCATCGGGGCCATCATCGGCAGTCTTTATGCCATGGGATATACGCCGGAAGAGATGCTCCAACTGATGCTCTCGGATGAGTTCGGCTATTGGCAGACCGGGACCGTCGAGGAGAAATACAGTTATTATTTCAAGGAGCCGGATCCCACTCCGGAGATTGCCAATTTCTCCATCGATCTCTCCGATTCCCTGCAAGTCAAAGCCAATTTCCTGCCCAACAGCCTGATCAACCCCATCCAGATGAACCAGGCTTTTATGGCCCTCTTCGCGCAAGCCACAGCCAAAGCAGGCTGGAACTTCAACAATCTGTTCGTCCCGTTCCGCTGTGTGGCCTCCGATGTCTATACCAAGAAAGCCATTGTCTTCAAAAGCGGTGATCTGGGTGATGCCGTGCGGGCCTCCATGAGCTTTCCGTTTGTTTTCCAACCCATTTGGAAAGACAGTGTTCCCCTGTTTGACGGAGGCATCTACGACAACTTCCCCACCGGACCGATGCGGGAGGCTTTCCATCCTGACTTCATCTTCGGCTCCAGCCTCTCCACCGGAGAATCCAAGCCCTCCAACAACATATACAACCAGCTGGAAGAGATGGTTATGCAGAAGACCACATACGATGTGCCCGAAGAGGAGGGCATGTTGATCAAGTTCAATTTCCCCGATGTCTCCCTGCTTGACTTCCAGAAAGGAAAAGCCTTGATGGAAATCGGTTACAAGCGGACCCTCTCGCTGATCGATTCGATCAAGCAGCGCGTACCGCGTGAAGTGACTTTCGAAGAGGTACAGGCCCGTCGGAAGGCCTATCGGGAGAGTCTCCCCCCGCTGATCTTCCACAACATCTACATTACCGGGGTATCGGAAGGACAGAAACGGTACATCGAGGCACAGCTGCACCGTGACGTCAACGACGATTTCACCATGGAGGAATTCAAACGGGCCTATTTCAAAATGCTCGCCTATTCAAAAATCAAGGAGATCATGCCGCATGCGGTCTATAACCGGAAAGAGAAGAAATTCGACCTCTATTTAGATGTCAAGATGAAAGAAGAGGTGAAA
The DNA here is from genome assembly GCA_051870655.1 of Parabacteroides sp. Classification (GTDB taxonomy): domain Bacteria; phylum Bacteroidota; class Bacteroidia; order Bacteroidales; family Tannerellaceae; genus Parabacteroides. The sequence goes on from JBJECC010000021.1 coordinate 4,808, forward strand.
ATTGCCTTCGGCGGCAATGTCTCTTCCCACCAGGCCAACCAGCTCTATTTGGGGTTGGGGTATCAGTATCTGGGGCGCATTCCGGCCGATTTCAACACCCATTTCCATGTGGGCAACTCTTTCAGTGGCGTGCAGCTGAATGCACGGACCTATCTGCCCTCCCAGATACCCACCTATCTGAACCTGTCGATGGTCTTTTCCGACAAACGCTATTCGGAGAGCCAGTCGCTCTTCTATGAAGATGTGGTACCGGCCATCATCAAACAAAAGGAGCTCTATGCCAAACTGGGTCTCGGTTTTCCCTTCCTGAACCAGGCCAAGGCGGAAATCGGCTTTGCCTACGGCTTGCTGAAAGACAACTATTTGCAGAGCAGCAACATCAGCTTTGCCAACACCACATTCGACTATAGCCGCTACAATGTCTTTGCCGGTTCGTTGAGTATCGAACAGAACACGCTGAACGACCGGATGTACTCCATCAAGGGGAAACAAAAGTTCCTGAAAGCGCAATATGTCACCGAGAAAGAGCACTATACACCCTCCGAGACCTCGTTGTATGAGTATATGAAAGAGACCAAGAGCCACAGTTGGCTCCAAGTGAAAGGACGTTGGAATGAGTATAAGGAACTGAACAACCGATTCAATCTGGGTCTGTTGGGTGAATTGGTGTTATCCAGCAAGAGCCTCCTGAACAACTATACAGCCTCCGTATTGCAAGCACCGGCCTTTACCCCCACCCCTCACAGCCGTATTGTCTTCAACGAGGCGTTCCGTGCCAACCAGTATGTGGCGGCAGGTGTCAGTCCCATTGTCAAGATGGGAAAGCTACTCCATCTCCGGCTCGATCTCTACGGCTTCGCTCCGCTCAACGAGATCAAAAAGGAGACCATTCAGACAGAAAAAAGTTATTATGGGATTCCCTACTACGGCAAGTTTCTCCACTCATTTGAATATATGGGAGAAGCAGCTGTCGTGCTGCAACTCCCATTTCTCTCCATAAGCCTCTTCGGCAATGGCTACAGTTATCCGTCCAAGAACTTCAACATGGGGGTGAACATCGGTTACCTGATCTTCAACCCCAAGATGTTGGATTGATCATTCTGCTTCTAAATAGAGCACGCGGCTGGCATAATCGCCCTGATAATGACGATCTACACGATGGGTAGCCGGCATTTCCAGACCGTTCTCCATCAAGTAGGCACCTGTAAAGCTCTTGCCCTCAAAGGACAACGGTTCACGATCCACGCGATTCAACTCTTTTACGCGGTAACGGCGGGCCGGATCCAGACCGGCCATCTTCACGCGGGGCAGATGCTGATTGAAGAAGTGCTCTGTTTTCCACCAGAAAAAGACCGCTTTCTCCTTTTGGGCAGAGGTGTACATCAAGGAAGCGACCCCTAATTTATCATACGGGGAGATCAGACGATAAATGTCACCCTGCTGAACCACCGGACGGATCATCTTGTAGTCAGCAATCGCCTTGCGGCACTGCTCTTTCTCCCAGTCCGTCATGTCCTTCGGCTGGATCTCCATTCCCAGACGACCGCTCATGGCCACGTCGATACGATACTTCAACGGCACAACACGTCCGGTCTGATGGTTGGGAGCCGCACTGATGTGCGAGGCCATGGCCACAGCCGGGAAGAAGTAAGAGGTTCCCCACTGCATATAGACACGCTGCAGGGCATCCGTATTGTCACTTACCCAGAACTCATCGAAATAGGGCATCACACCGTAATTGGCACGACCGCCACCGCTGGCACATGCCTGAATGGTCAGCTTCGGATACTTGGCACGGATCCGCTGGCAGACCTTCTCGAAACCACGATGATACTCAATATACATGTGGCTCTGCTTGTCAGCCGGCAGGTACTGTGAACCGTGGTTCATGATCGACATGTTGGCATCCCATTTGATATAGTCCAGTGCCGGATATTCCGTCATCAGGTTGTCCACGATACTGAAGACATAATCCTGTACAGCCGGATTCCCCAAATCCAGTACGACCTGCGTACCGCCACGGCCTGTCACCAGGTCACGTTGCGGGGCCTTGATCACCCAGTCCGGATGTTTCTCGAACAATTCACTGCGCGTATTGGCCATTTCCGGTTCAATCCAGATACCGAACTTGATGCCATTTTTGTCAGCCTCCTTGATCAGTCCGCCTATGCCATCGGGCAATTTGCGTTTGTCAACCACCCAGTCACCCAAGCCACAGGTATCGATGTTACGCGGATACTTCTCGCCAAACCAGCCATCATCCATCACGAAGAGCTCACCCCCCATGGAAGAGATGTCCTTCATCATCTGTGCCATACCAGGCTGATTGATGTTGAAATAGACACCTTCCCAGCTATTGAGCAGGATCTTGCGCAACTCCGTACCGTTCGCGATCTTGTGAAGGCGTGCCCACCGGTGGAAATTACGGCTGCTGCCGCTCAACCCCTCATCGCTGTAGGTCAATGCCAGTTCCGGAGTGCTGAACACCTCCCCTTTGGCTAACTGATAGGAGGAGTTATCCGGATTGATGCCGGCAAAGAAATGGTGGTAATCACTTCCATCCGTATCAATCTTCAACTCATAATTGCCGCTATAGCAGAGGGCGGCACCGATGACACGTCCGTAGTTTTCCTGCGGTTTTCCATCGAGAGAGAACATCACTTCGGAATGGGCCGTCTGTGCATTGCGCACCCCATCCTTGTTCTTGATGATCTTCACCCCCGGTTGCAAAGCCTCCTCGGCCAGACGGGCTTCATTGGCCCAGAACCCGTACAGGGAAGAGAGCCACACCTGTCCCCGACGGATGGGCAGATACCCCGAAGCGAACTCCAGCAGTTCGACCGGCTTCTTCTCCTGATGTTCGATCTCTGTCCATGTCTCGATGATGTCTGCATCCTGATATGCCTTGTAGCAGACACGCACCGTGAAGGGATAGACCTTGTCCTTCAGATGGACAGTCGTCACAGTGGCGGCACCCTGCTGTTCGCTCTGTACGCTTTCCACCGCCAGCTGCGTACTCATGTTGCCATCCGCATGACGGACTGACAACGCCGCTTCATTCGTGCAGTTCAAGCCATAAGCCGGATAGGCATCCCACTGGGCACGTTCAGCCGACTCCAGGTTTTTCAAATCGCTCTCAGCCAGTTTATGGCCATAGTACAGGTGTTTCAAGGTGCCTCCTTGCGGAGCTGACAACACCAAAGAGGTCGTCGGTGTCTGCACCGAAACCACCTGTGCCAATAAAGGACCGGCCATACCTAACAGGCCGATCAACAAAAACAACTTTTTCATGATACCTATTATTTAGATAAAACAATCATTGATCCCTATTCAAAATCACCGAACACCGGCTGCATGATGAAGGAGAATTCATAATTCCCGTAATGGATGCGATAAGGCTCCAACGGCAACGCACGGGATCCCCAACTGGTGATACAGCCCAATCCCTTCTGGTTCAAATCGATCAGGACATTGGTGTAGTCCACCTGCGGAACCAGTTCGGAATGGCGTTGTCCCTTCGTCTCTCCGTCGTCCAGGTCCTCCACCGTATAATTCATGGCAGACATCAGGAAGGGTTTGCCGGCATAGAACTTCAGACCGTCACCACCCATGTTCTGCTGTTTCCACCAACGGATATCACTCTTCGTACCGGTCTCTTGCGGACGGATATAGGGGAAGAACTGCTCAGCCACCGTCTGTCTGTAATGGCCCAAGTCGGTCGAATGGTTGCGGTCGGGATAGTTCTCAATCGGACCTCGTCCATAATAGGAGATCTGATCCATCCGTTTCGGCATCTGCAGACGCATACCAAAACGGAACAGGTCGGGCACCTCGGCAGAGGCATCCGCCTCCATCTTTTGCGTCACCTTCAAGACCCCCTTGTTATTGATCTGGTAGGTCAGATAGAGTTTGGCAGAGACGTCCGGCATCGTGTAGGAGGCCTCCACGAGCACCTGACCGTCAGCGGCTTTTGACCGGAGCTCATCCAACTGGATCTTCGGATTTCGCCAGACACGATACAGTTTCTGCATATCACCACCCATCTCATTGTCGGTCGGAGCACGCCAGAAGTTGGGGGTCAGCTTGCCACCCTCTTTCAACATCGGCACCTGATTGACGGTGTACATAGTCAGGAAGCCATCCTCACGGTCAAACTCGATCCGGAAATGTTCTCCCTTTACAATCAGATAACGTACATCATTTTCAATGATCCGGGGTGCTACCACCGCCCGATTGCTCTCCACGCAATTCACATTCTCCATCGAAGGTGCCTGGAACGGCCGGATTGACAACTGGTTCTTCGCCACCACGTGACCCGCTTTCAGGAAATTCTCGGCCCGTTTCAGGCGGAACGAGAGATTCAGCAATACCTCCTTGTCGGCAGCTATCTGAGAGAGGTCATAGTCCAGTTTCATGACTTTCGTCTGCTGCGGCCGGATGTCCAACGTCGGGATGACACCCTGTTGTACAGGCTTTCCCTCCTCCAGCAGCTGCCACTCCAGACTATACGCACTCAAATCCCGGAAGAAATACTCGTTATAGACGGCGATCTCCCCCTTCTGCAGATCCTTGGCCGTTGCCCAAATATCCTGATAGTAATAACGGACCTCATCCATGTGCGGATTGGGTTTCCGATCGGGATTCACCAGACCATTGTCCAGGAAGTTTTTGTCTGACGTATCATATTTGTTGAAGTCACCTCCATACGCATAATATTGGACGCCCTCCGGCGTAAACCGACGGGGCGACTGATCCACAAAGTCCCAGATAAAGCCACCCTGATACTCCGGTTCACTGCGGATCAGGTCCCAATACTCTTTGAACCCTCCTTCGGAATTTCCCATCGCATGGGCATACTCACACTGGATCAAGGGCTTGCCAAAGTTACCCCGCAAATGTTTCAGACAGCTGTCCAACGAACAGTACATCGGGCAATATACATCTGTAAACTCATTCTCCTTGGCCTGTTCGTATTGCACCAAACGGGAGGGATCCTCCTGTTTCACCCACCGGTAGCAGGCTTCGAAGTTCGGTCCGAAACCGGCCTCATTGCCCAATGACCAGAAGATAATGGCCGGGTGATTGAAGTTGCGATATACATTGCGCTCGTTGCGTTCGAGATGTGCTTTCTTGAAAGCCGGGTTCTTCGCCAGGGTCTTTTCTTCATAACCCATGCCGTGTGACTCCAGATTGGCCTCCGCCACTAAATATAGGCCATATTCGTCACACAAGTCATACCACAGACTGTTATCCGGATAGTGACAGGTACGCACGGCATTGATGTTATTCTCCTTCATGATGCGGATGTCCTGAATCATCCGCTCGGGGGTGATCACATAGCCACGGTCCGGATCCATCTCGTGCCGGTTGACTCCCTTGAACAGCACAGGGGCTCCATTGACCAGCACCTGGTTGTTGCGCAACTCGACCTTGCGGATCCCCACTTTCTGCGGAATCACCTCCAGCACACGGTCTCCCTCCTTCACGGTTGTCAGCAACGTATATAAATAGGGAGTCTCGGCCGTCCACTTGTGTGCATTCGGCACTGCGAGCGTACAATTCATCTTCCCGCTGCCTCGCCGTTGCTCGGAAGCCACGGGCTGTCCCTGGGCATCCGTCAGTTGCAGATCCACCGTCACATTTCCCTTCAAGGAGAGCTCCACCCGTACGGAACCATCCCTATACTGCGCATCCAGATCCGGAATCAACCGAATATCCTCCAGATACTTCCGGTTCCTTGCATAGAGATAGCAGCTGCGGCCCACACCCGAAAGACGGACGAAATCCTGATCCTCCAGATAGGAACCGTCGCACCAGCGGAACACCTGAAAGGCGATCAGATTCTTCCCCGGTTTCAGATAGCGGGTCAGATTGAACTCTGCCTCCAGTTTGCTGTCCTCACTGTAACCGACATACTTTCCGTTCACCCACAGATACATGTTGGAGGTCACGGAACCGAAGTGGGCAAAGATCTCTTTGTCCTGCCAACCGGCCGGCAACTCGATCTCCCGACGATAAGAACCGACGTAGTTGTTCTCGGTCGGCACCAACGGAGGATTGTTTTCAAACTGATTGCACCAGGCATAGCCCCCCGATGAATAGACCGGATCGCCATACCCGTTCATTTCCCACAGGGCCGGTACAGCCAGGTCATCCCAGCCCTTGTCGTTGAAGCCGACCTGATAGAAGTCAAGCGGCCGTCGGTCTGCATCCTGCACCCAATTGAATTTCCAAGTGCCATCCAGTGAAAGGAAGTTAGCAGAAAGTTGCTTGTCGCCAGCCCGTGCGGCTGCCTCATTCTCATACGCAAAATAGTGCGTATGCATCGGTGCTCGATTCACCGCATTCACATCCGGGTTCAACCACTCCGGTGTGTTTTGTGCATAAGATGCCATCCAAGCGCATGACAATGCACAAAGTAGTGTTCCAAATTGCTTATTCATCCTGTTTATGATTCACAATATTAATATAAGGTAATACAAACGTACAAATTTTCGGAACAATCCCTTGCAAACGCCCCTTATTTTTACGAATATTGCGGAAAAATAAAATAAGCTATGGTAAAAGGGATCAAAAGAGTGGCATGGGCCTTGCTCATCCTTTGGATAGCCGGAACGGTCCGGGCTGCCGACGAAGGACGTAAAGCAGTGAATTTCAATTTCGGGTGGCGTTTTGCTGCGGGAGATGTGTCGCAAGCCGAACAGCCGGATTTCGACGACTCGCAGTGGAGGCAGGTGGACGTACCGCACGATTTTCAGATCGAACAGCCGTGGGTGGCTCCGGCTGCGGACGAACAGGCCGACAACAGCGACATCGGTGCCAACATCCGGAGCCGGCTCAGCAGCCGCGGATTCAAGGAAATGGGGATCGGCTGGTATCGGAAACACTTCACTCCGGAAAGTTCCTGGCAGGGGAAACGGCTGCTCCTCGACTTCCAGGGCATCATGTATGTGGGGGATGTCTATCTGAACGGACAGCGGATCGGAGGGACCGATTACGGGTACGTCGGTTTCGAAGTGGACATTACACAACTGTTGAAACAGGGAGAGGAAAATGTGATTGCCGTCAAGGCGAATACGCAACAGCCCAACAACTCCCGTTGGTACACGGGGGGCGGACTCTTCCGTGATGTGTCGCTCATCGTCACCGATCCGGAGCTCTACCTCATGCGGCATCCGCTCTACATCACCACACCACAGGTCTCATCCGCAGAGGCCACGATCCGGATCCAGGCGGAAGTGGCCAGCCGGACCAAGCAGCCCATCGAGGCGGAGGTGGTGATCCGCGATCAGGAGGGGACAGAGGTAGTCCGGCACAAGGAGCGTTTCACCTATCGGCAGGCTACCTACGAATATGCCTTTCAGCCCATTCACCTCTCCGGACCCAAGCTGTGGGACTGCGAACAGCCCCACCTCTATGAGGCGACAGTCACCCTCTACCATCCGGACGGCCAAGTGGCAGACTGCTACACAGAGTCATTCGGCATACGCTCCGTCGAGTTTTCCCCGGCTTTCGGCATGAAGCTGAACGGGAAGAAGGTACTGCTCAAGGGCATTGCCAACCACCATTCGTTAGGAGCCTTGGGGGCGGCCGCCTATCCGCGTGCCATCGAAAAACGGCTTCAGCTATTGAAATCCTTTGGAGTCAACCACATCCGTACCTCTCACAACCCCTACAGCGAAGATTTCATGCGGCTGTGCGACCAGTACGGCATGCTGGTCGTGGATGAGCTGTATGACAAATGGCTCGACTCCTATTGTGGGGGACGTACGCCTTGGGCCCAGCTGTGGCAACAGGATATTCCGGAATGGATCAAGCGGGACCGCAACCACCCCTCTGTCGTCTTCTGGAGTCTGGGAAATGAGTTGCAGACCTATTGGAATCTGCCCTATGCCGACTGGGGTGTCACCCCCTACCGGATGCAACGAGAGCTGTTGAAACGGTACGACAACACCCGGCTGATTACCGTCGCCATGCATCCGCGCGGCCGCCACATGGATACGGACTCCCTGCCGGCTCCGTTGGTCCATGAAACGGACATTGCCGCCTACAACTACCGCTATATGTATTTCCCGGGTGACTCCAAACGGTTCCCCAACCTGATCTTCTACCAGAGCGAGGCCAACACCAGCAATATGGGACCGAACTTCTTCGAGATGGATCTGGAGAAGGTGATCGGACTGGCCTATTGGGGGCAGATCGACTATCTGGGCGAAAGCGGTGGATGGCCGGCCAAAGGATGGGCCCAAGGGGCGTTCGACATCTCATTGCAGCCCAAGCCGATCGCCTATCTGCTGAAGAGTATGTTCAGTCCGGAGCCGGTGGTCCATATCGGTGTCATCGACAGTGATGTGGATCTGATGTGGAACGATGTGCAGATCGGTACGGCCCGCATGAGTGATCACTGGAACAGGAAACCGGGCGAGATCCTCTCCCTCTACACCTATACCAACACGGAGGAGGTGGAGCTGCGGGTGAACGGCAAGAGTCTGGGAGTCAAAAAGAACCTCCCGGGGAAAGAGCGGAACAAAATCAAATGGGAAAACATTCCGTATCAGGCCGGTTATGTGGAGGCCCTCGGAAAGAACAACGGACAGATCGTGGCTCGCCACCGGTTGGAGACTACGGGAGAGGCCAGACGGCTCGTGGTGGAACCGGATAACAGCCATTGGAAGGCAGACGGCATGGACTTGCAGCATCTGCGCATTTATGCCGTCGACAGCAAAGGACGGCGGGTCTATCATGCCAACCATCCCCTCCGTTTCCGTGTGGAAGGCAAGGCCCGACTGGTAGCGGTCGACAACGGAGACATCGTGTCAGACGAGTTGCACACCCAGCCGCAACGGAACCTGTTCCACGGCTCGGCATTAGTCATCCTACGCTCCGGACAACAGGCGGACAACACCATCACCCTGGTCACGGAATGTGAGGGCCTGCCGACCGTCCGTACCCGTCTGCAGACAGAATAACCTACCCAAGGGAAAGGGCCGGAAACGGTCAGAGATCCTTCTTGCGCAACACGAAGTCCTTACCCAGATACTTCTCGCGCACGATCTCGTTTTCGGCCAGCTGTTCCGCCGTACCCTGGAACAGCACCTTGCCCTCAAACAGCAGATAGGCACGGTCACAAATGCTCAACGTCTCATAGACATTGTGGTCCGTGATCAGGATCCCGATGTTCTTATGGCGCAGACGGGCCACAATGGTCTGAATATCCTGTACGGCAATCGGATCGACACCGGCAAAGGGTTCGTCCAGCATGATGAATTTGGGGTCAATGGCCAGACAACGGGCAATCTCGGCACGTCGGCGCTCGCCACCCGACAACTGGTCTCCCAAGTTCTTGCGGACCTTGTGCAGACCAAACTCTGCAATCAGGCTTTCCAGAATCTCTTTCTGCTGTTCCGGTGTGTTGGGGGTCATCTCCAGCACGGACCGGATATTGTCCTCTACGGTCATCTTGCGGAAAATGGAGGCCTCCTGTGCCAGATACCCGATCCCATGGCGAGCCCGCTGATACACGGGGAATTTCGTAATCTCAATGTCATTCAGGAAGATCTTCCCCTCATTCGGTGTCACCAGTCCCACCGTCATGTAAAAGGTCGTCGTCTTCCCCGCACCGTTCGGTCCGAGCAATCCGACAATCTCCCCCTGCTTCACATCAATAGAGACGTGATTCACCACCGTACGGGTCCGGTATTTCTTCACCAGATCCTCCGTACGCAACACCATCTGTTGTTCTTCTGCCATGCTCCTTCTGTTTTTGGGGCAAAGGAAAGGAATTTTATTGACAAATACAAATAGCAACAAAGCCCAGACTTTCACAAGCCAGGCTTCGTAATATCATATCTTTTTTTTGATTAGTGGGAGTAAAAGATATGTTCTTTTGACGTATAGGCACTCGGTAAAATATACGTCGAGATAACGAATAGATATTTTAATGAATAGATATTTCTACTTAGAGATCCAATCCATCATTCCAACCCGGATTCTGAGTCAAGTTAGGATTCAAACTCCGTTCATTGGAAGGAATCGGGTATAAATAATCCCTTTCTTCATTCCATTCCTTGCTTAAATGCGGGTTAACCACTATATTGCCACTCGATCCGTTTTCCAGCATCACATCACCGCCAATTTTCAGATACTGCAGATTCTTGCCTGCATCCGGCTTCTCGCCATCGTAAAGGCAGACATCCATTGATCCATCCCTGTCCAGATCATAGGTGCCCGGTCCGGGGAAATACATACCCTTGAACTGTGGAACGAGCGTTTGTCCCTCTTTCCAGCGAATGATGTCATCCCAACGGAAACTTTCCATGACCAATTCGATACGGCGCTCACGGCGGATTTCAAGAATGACACCTTTGTTTTCTCCCTTGACCTGCTTGTAGAGGTCTGCCTGATAAGGATCCGGATTTGCATTGGCGGATGCCATATTCAAAACCGGCATTCCGGCACGTTCCCGGATTGGAAGAATACTCATGTCCAAATCAGCTTGTGTCAAAGTGCCTCGTTCGGCTTTTGCCTCGGCATAATTGAGCAGGACTTCAGCATAGCGGAAGATAGGCATATCGGTCACAGATCTGCTATACGTGTCATAATCGCGGGTTGACACAAATTTGATCAGTTGATAGCCCGTTACGGTGGATCCGAACTCAGGCACCAGAGGGGTTGATTCTCCGATACGCGTATAACCGGGGGTACGGATGGTTTGTGAAAGTCTATAATCACGATTTTGTATTTCATCGTAGAACTCCATCTTGTCATATCCGGCTATATCGGTAAAACGACTTCCATCACGCATCAGATAACTGTTGACCAACCGTTTCTCCAGTCCGGGTCTTCCATAAGAAGCCGTCATGGTGTAATAGTTCAGATTATGGTACACCTGCAATTCATCACTGAAAGAACGGGCAAGGATCACTTCCTCTTCCTTGGCATTCAACGACGCGAACAGATTCAGGTAGTCCGATTCCGGATGACCGGTGTTATACAATTTGTAACCGCTCTTTTCGATGATCTCCCGAGAAGATGCTATCGCTTCATCAAGAAACGACTGGTAGTCAGGCAAGTTGAATTCAGTATGGTACTTGCGGAATGTCCCTTCAAAAAGGCAGATACGGGATTTCAAGGCCAATGCTGTCCAATGGCTGATTTCATTGACCGTCTTTGTTTCAGGAAGATTGTCTATGGCATAATTGATATCAGCCAGGATGGAATCCATGACTTGCACACGAGGAGTACGAGGGGCTTGTAATTTATCCCAGTCCTTGTCTGAAATCGCATCCGAATACCAAGGTACATCCCCAAACCGTTTTACCATGCCAAAATAAAAATAAGCACGGAAAAAGCGGGCCACGGCATCATAACGGGCACGGGCGTTTTCATCTTTGCATTTCGAGGAATTCTGAAGATAGAAATTGATGTTACGCAAGTTATTCCATGACCATCCGCCACCACTTGCCGGGACAAGACGGCGAGAACCGCCTTGCAGTTCGTCCGCCAAATCCTGCTTGATGATATTGTCGATCGCCTCATTGTAAACACCTTCCGCACTCGGCAACATATTATAGAATGAATTCGTATATAATTGCAAATCATTGCCTGTATTGAAGAATGTTTCGGGTGAAATAGCATCCAAAGGATATTGTTCCATTTCTGTACATCCAACCATTGTGAAAGCGACCAGGGCAAGGGTGGATAATTTATATATTTTCTTCATTGTATTGAATATTAACAGTAATTTAAAAGGTGATATCTAATCCCACTGAAAATGTCTTGGAAAGCGGATAACTACGACCGTTGCTGTCGGCAATCGGCTGTTCAGGATCAATATAGTCCGTCTCAAACGGAGTCCATGTGATCAGGTTCTCCCCACTGACATAGACACGAAGATTTTGGATATAAGCCTTCTGTGTCAATGCTTTCGGCAATGTATAACCCACGACAAGGTTTTTCAGGCGCAAGTAACCGATATTCTGAATGTATTTGTCATTCGGTGAATTCAAACAAGCACCGCCGTTCAAAGCCGTATAACCTCGTAACACCGGGAAATAGGAGTTCGGATTGTCTTCACTCCATAATTTGCTTGTAAAGTCTTCCGGAATAAAGGAGAAATAGGGTCGGGAGAACGGTCCCCAAAACTTGTCTGCATTACTTGCCGGATACCAGTCACGGCGTCCTATTCCCTGGAACAAAGCCGACACGTCAATGCCATTCCAGCTTGCATTCAAATTGAAGTTGTAATTATACCGAGGTTCGGAATTACCGATGACCTCCTTATCTCCCGGATCTTTCAGAGTTCCCAGTCCCGGAGTGATTTTACCATCGTTGTTGAGATCGACAAACTTCAAATCGCCCGCACGAAGATGTCCCCATTCTCCCGGTGATTTTTTGATCTGGGAGTTGACCTGCGTCTGATCGATCTTCCAGTTTGCAGCCTCTTCATCCGATTGGAAGAATCCGTCAATACGGTATCCCCATATTTCACCGAACTTCTTGCCGACATAATAATCCGTAATCTTTGAGTTGAGCGGATCATAGTTCGGATTGGACAGCGTACTTTCCGTAGCGAACTTCGTGATGGTGGAAGTCGCATCTCCCAAACCGAATGAGACTCCGTACTTGAATGGTTTGCCAGCCATTTCAAACTGGTCGTTCCAGGAAACGCTGATTTCATATCCTTTTGTCCGCATGTCTCCCGCATTCTGCTTGGGGGATGTGGCACCGAACACACCTGGCAGTGTCTCTCCGGGTATCAGCATATCCGTCGTATTACGGATATAATAATCACCCGAAACGTTCAAACGGCTGTCCAACAAGGAGAAGTCGACACCGATGTTGGTAGTGGTCGCCTTCTCCCAGGTCAGGTTGTCGATGATCGGGTTCGGAGAACTGACGTTCTGTGTCTTTTGTCCGTTAATCAACCAATTGGAAAGACTCATTCCCATCATCGAGATGTAAGGATAATAATTGGAAGAGGTGGAAGAGCTACCCATCAGCTGATTGCCCAGCGTACCATAGGACAAACGGACCTTCAGGTTATTGACGGTTTCCTTCAAATCCTCGAAGAAGGACTCCTCACTGATACGCCATCCGGCGGAAGCAGAAGGGAAGAATCCATAACGGTATCCTTTTTTATAACGGGAGGTCCCATCGTAACGGCCGTTGAATTCGACCAAATACCGTCCGTCATAGTTGTAGTTGGCACGAAAGAAAGCACCAAACAAGACGTACTGATACTGTCCGCCCCCGACTTCCATGTCACCTGTTCCCAGATTTAAATCGT
>JBJECC010000022.1:0-3442 GCA_051870655.1 Parabacteroides sp.
CAGACGATCAAGTATGGCAATAAACATCGAATGGCAGGTCAAGCCGGGTGACAGGACTCTTACAAATGATATTTTTAAGAGAAAGAATCGTGTGATAAAAATATAAAAGAGGGCTCAGATTGATGGGGTTTCATGGAAAAACTGTAAATTTGGCTGTTTTTTAGTGCCAATTAATACGAATCAATAAATATGGGTAAACAAATCTTGAAGAGGACAATGAAGCCCTGGCAACAAATGGCTCTGTTTGCTGTGGGTGTGTCGTTAATGACGGCTTGTGGGAACAGCCAAGGTGGGATGAAGTTGGGCGATGACGAGTACACTGTAATGGCTGTTTCATCGGCCCAGAGTAATCAAACCATCTCTTATCCGGCCACAATCAAAGGTACACAGGATATTGATATTCGTCCGCAGGTTTCCGGTTTCATCGTGAAACTTTGTGTGGATGAGGGAGCTACAGTCCGTAAAGGACAGGCTCTGTTCCAGATTGATCCTACGCAATATGCGGCTCAGGTGCGTCAGGCCAAGGCGGCCGTAGAAATGGCCAAGGCGAATGTCGCTACATTGACATTGACGGAACGCAATAAGAAAATGCTGCACGACCAGCAGATCATCAGTGATTTCGAGTATCAGAGTGCGGTCAATCAGTTGTTGTCTGCCAAAGCTGGTTTGGCACAGTCGGAAGCTGTGTTGGTGAGTGCCAATCAGAATCTCTCTTTCTGTACGGTGACCAGTCCGTCGGATGGAGTGGTCGGTACTTTCCCGTATCGTTTGGGTAGTCTGGTGAGTCCCTCCATTGCCCAGCCGTTGACAACGGTTTCGGAAATTGGAGATGTATTTGTTTATTTCTCCATGACAGAGAAGGAGTTGTTGCGTCTGACAAAGGCGGGTGGCACCTTGCAGGAGCAGTTGGAAAAGATGCCGGCTGTCCAGCTGGAGCTGGCCGACGGAACATTGTATGGCGAACCGGGAAAGATCGATGCGGTCAGTGGGGTGATTGACCAATCAACAGGTTCAGTCAGTATGCGTGCGGTCTTCTCCAATCAGGGCAATATTCTGCGAAGCGGCGGTATGGCCAATGTGATTTTCCCTTATACCATGGAGAATATCATCCTGATCCCGCAATCAGCTACCGTGGAGATTCAGGACAAGAAGTTCGTCTATCTGTTGCAGTCTGACAATACATTGAAATATACAGAGGTGCAGGTGTCTGACCTTCATGACGGCAAGATGTTTATTGTGACAGGCGGTTTGCAGCCGGGTGACAAGATCGTGATTGAAGGCGTACAGAACTTGCAGAACGGACAGCAGATCGTTCCGATTACACCGGAACAACGTCAGGCCAAGTATGACCAGGCGCTGAAAGACCAGCATGAGGGGAACTTGTCCACTGCTTTCAAATAACTCTTACATTTATTAATTAGATTCAGAACGATAGATGAAACTTGATAGATTTATAAACCGGCCGGTGCTTTCGACCGTGATCTCTATTCTGATCGTCATTTTGGGTATCATCGGTTTGATGACGTTGCCGATTACCCAATATCCTGACATTGCACCGCCTACCGTTTCCGTGAGGGCCTCCTATACGGGTGCCAATGCCACGGCGGTACTGAACTCGGTCATTGCTCCGTTGGAAGATCAGATCAACGGTGTGGAAAACATGATGTACATCACTTCAACGGCCTCCAACAACGGATCGGCCAGTATCGATGTTTATTTTAACCAGGGTACGGACCCGGATATGGCGGCTGTCAATGTGCAGAACCGTGTCTCCATGGCACAAGGTCTGTTGCCGGCAGAGGTGACCCGTATCGGTGTGACCACGCAGAAACGTCAGAACTCCATGTTGTTGATCTTCTCTCTCTACGATGCGGAGGACAAATACAATATTGAGTTCATCGAGAACTATGCCAACATCAACTTGATTCCGGAAATCAAGCGTGTCAAGGGTGTCGGTGATGCCAATGTGATGGGGCAGGACTACTCCATGCGTATCTGGCTGAAGCCGGATGTGATGGCGCAATACAAATTGGTGCCTGCGGATGTGTCGGCTGCATTGGCTGAACAGAACATCGAGGCGGCTCCGGGTCAGTTCGGTGAACGGGGAGACCAATCCTTCCAGTATTCGATCCGATATAAGGGGCGTTTGCAGAAAACCTCCGAGTTTGCAGACATTGTGATCAAGGCATTGCCGGACGGTGAAGTGCTCCGTTTGGGAGACATTGCGGATTTGGAGCTGGGCCGTCTGGCCTATACGTTCCGCAACAAGGTGAACGGACATAAGGCCGTCTCTTGTATTGTCTATCAGATGGCCGGTACCAATGCGACCCAGACCATTCAGGATCTGGAGGCTGTGTTGAAGAAGGCGGAACTGTCCTTGCCTTCCGGTTTGGCGATCAGTGTGGCCCAGAATGCCAATGACTTCCTGTTTGCCTCTATTCATGAGGTGATCAAGACCTTGATCGAGGCCTTCCTGCTGGTGTTTATTGTGGTGTATATCTTCTTGCAGGATATGCGTTCGACGGTGATCCCGGCCATTGCCATTCCTGTGGCCTTGGTGGGTACTTTCTTTGTCTTGAAACTGATCGGCTTTAGCTTGAACCTGTTGACGTTGTCAGCTATGGTCTTGGCCATTGCCATTGTAGTGGATGATGCCATTGTCGTCGTCGAGGGGGTGCACGCGAAGTTGGATCAAGGCTATAAATCGGTGAGACAGGCCTCCATCGATGCGATGAGTGAACTGGGTGGTGCCATTGTCTCGATTACGTTGGTGATGATGTCCGTGTTCGTGCCCGTGAGCTTCATGGAGGGAACAGCCGGTACGTTCTATCGTCAGTTTGGTCTGACCATGGCCATTTCCATCGGGTTCTCCGCCTTGAATGCGTTGACGTTGTCCCCGGCGCTGTGTGCGATCTTCCTGAAACCGCATGAGGATCATGAAGGAAAGAAGCTGACGCTGGTCGGCCGTTTCCACGCTTCGTTTAATGCCGCCTACGATTCGTTGCTGAAGAAATACAAGCAACAGGTGCTCTTCTTTATCCAGAAACGGGTCCTTTCTGCCGTCATTGTGGTCGCTTCGATCGTATTGCTGATCTTCTTCATGAATACGACTCCGACCGGTATGGTACCGAATGAGGATACCGGTACGATCATGGGTGCTGTCACATTGCCCCCGGGTACTTCACAGGAACGGGCTATTGAGGTATTGGATCGGGTGGATAGTCTGGTGGCTGCCGATCCGGCCGTACAGTCCCGTACCATTATCTCCGGTTTCGGATTTATCGGTGGTCAGGGTCCCTCTTACGGCTCTTTGATTATCAAGCTGAAAGATTGGGAGGAGCGTTCGATGATGCAGAATTCCGACATTGTCTATTCTACGCTTTTCCTGCGTGCACAGAAGGTGGTGAAAGATGCTCAGGTACTTTTCTTTGCGCCTCCGATG
>JBJECC010000023.1:0-3434 GCA_051870655.1 Parabacteroides sp.
TCAGGCAGCGGTTCCGGATTGTGGGCAAAATTGCCATGAGGGGCACAGTGCAGCTTGAAAATCTCCTGTACACCCAGCGCATGCAGCAATTCGGGAATCACAAGGCCACCGACCGAGTTCACACAGTCGATTGCCACCCGGAAATTGGCGGCACGGATAGCTTCTACATCCACCAGATCCAGATTCAAGACACTTTCAATATGCTTCTGTCTGTACGTATTATCTACTGTCACATGTCCCAAATGATCCACATCTGCAAACACAAACTCTTCAGCAGCAGCAATACGCAACACTTCAGCCCCTTCGGCAGCATTCAGGAATTCACCCCGTTCGTTGAGCAGCTTCAAGGCATTCCACTGTTTCGGGTTATGGCTGGCTGTCAGAATGATACCGCCACATGCACCTTCCATGGCAACTGCCAGCTCCGTAGTCGGTGTAGTGGCCAAGTCAATGTCCACCACATCCAGACCCATACCGGTCAACGTACCCAATACCACCTCTTTCACCATCGGACCGGAAATACGGGCATCACGTCCTACCACAATCTTGTTTGATGTCACTTTTGTGTTTTTCCGGATGAAGGTAGCATAAGCAGCCACAAACTTCACAATCGCTAACGGATTCAGTCCGTCTTCCGGATCGCCTCCTATCGTACCGCGGATACCGGAAATAGATTTAATTAATGTCATAAATTATCCTCAAATTTGTATTGCAGAATCTCATAATAAGCCGGCTCATAACTGGACTGATCAGCGGGAAGTCCCCGTTTGAACGGTACGATCAGCTTCACCAAAGCCCTGTCTCCCACATATTCCAATGCCTGCTGAATGCCCTCACTGGAATAGATATTCGTTCCGTAATAATAATCGCCGTACGACATCGAATAGGGATCCGTTCCATTGCTGTTCGGACCATAATTGATCGAGCGGCCATCACTACGCGCATACGTGGCATAAGGTGAATACTGATAGATGTAAGCCGAATCCTTCGGATAGGACACGATACAACGGTATATCACCTTCGTTCCGGAAACGGCCCGTTCGTCCGTTCCCTTGTCTATGATATTCAGATAGACGCCTGTCTCCAACTTGACGAATTGGTTTTCCTTGAATACGGAATCTGCCGGAAAATCCTTCAGCACCTCAAAGCCTTTTTCATCAATCAGCCGTTCGATCGCATCCTTCTCTTCATTCAAGTAGTCCGTGTAGGACTTTGTCTTGCTACAGGAAGCCGCCAAAAGAACAGCACAACACATCAACACTATCGCAAAACCTTTTCTCATCTGTTATACCTTTATCTATATTGAACGACAAAAATAAGGAATCTCCTTCATTTACGTCCCATGTTTTATCTACTTTCTTCGGAAATTCCTGGATTAAATTCCCGTAAGGCCTGTTCAAAAAGTCCGACAGCCTCTTCCAGCGGACCGTAGAACTCTCCTCCGGAAGCATTTTTATGTCCTCCTCCACTAAAATAGGTAGAGGCAAAACGGTTGCAGGGGAAATCCCCGACAGAACGGAGTGACACCTTCACGAAATCCGTATCTTCACGGATAAAGGCGGAGAAGCGCACCCCATCAATGCTGAGCGGCAGATTCACGAATCCCTCTGTGTCGCCCGTCTTATAATGAAAACGGTTCAGCTCCTTCAGGGAAAGGGTGATCAACGCGGCCTGCTGCTCCGGATAGACACGCATCTTTTCATAGAGTACATACCCCATCAGCCGCATCCGCGACTCGGAAGAGACCTGATTCACCTGCCGATAGATCCAATCCTTGTCAATACCTTTCCGGATCAGTTCTCCGATGATCGTGTAGATTTCCGGTTGGTTGGAATTGTAGGTAAACGAACCTGTGTCGGTCATCATACCGGTATAAAGGCAGGTTGCCGCATTCTTGTCCAACCGGTCATACGCACCCAGACGACAGATAAAACGGAACACCAACTCGCAGGTCGAGGAGATCTCCGGATGAGAAATCACCGCCCGGCAAAAGTCCGCCGGATCCAAGTGGTGGTCAATCAACACACGCCGGCCTTCAGCCTCCATCACAACTGCCCCCAACTTGCCCATCCGTTTCGGTTCGTTCAGATCTAAACAGAAAATCACATCTGCCTCCCGGATCAACTGCCGGGCAAAGTCAGCATATTTCTCGAAGACCAGAATATCCTTGGCCCCGGGCATCCAACGATAGAATGAGGGAAAGTCATTGGGCACAATCACAGAGACACGCTCTTTATCATACCCCATCAGAAAATGACACAAGCCCAAAGAGGATCCTAACGCATCGCCGTCCGGCGACAAATGGGTCACGATGACGAAACGCTGTCCCTTCTCGATGTATTTCTTCACCTGCTGTATCTTCTCTTCCTGAATCAATTTTGTCAACATAGCTACTTATTTTGGGAGTCAAAGGTAACAACAAATCCTCGCTCTGCCAAATCCTTCTTCCGAATCTCACCACAATAGGAGCCGCCCCGAAAGAGAGAGGGAAAAAATCCGATAAGTATTTGTAATGACTTGGTAGCAGTCTTAATTTTAATATTTACAAGAATAACCCTTTGAGATTTCCGAAAATGACAGACTATGATAATCAATATCGTTCAAATTCATTATCTTTGCAGCTGAAATAACAATATTAGCAAAATGGAAGATATTAATAGACTGAAAATCGTCTTGGCAGAAAAGAAGCGAACTAACAAATGGCTTGCGGGGCAATTAGGGGTAAATCCTACAACCGTGTCGAAATGGTGTACCAATACCTCACAGCCGGATCTTAGGATGCTCACACAAATTGCCAACCTTTTAGAAGTAGATATTTCATATTTGCTTTGGCCTACAAAATAGCTTTAGACATGGGTATAGTAATGAAATATATAGTTGATAATTCTGACAATAGGATATCGTCATACGATACCCTTAAACAGGTTATTGACGAAAGTAGCCAAGAAATTTTTGGTGACTACGATGATCATGAGGAAAACTCTAAACAGAAACTGTCTAAACCGTGTTTCGCAGAAACAGAACCTTCAACTACAGGAATGCACGGCATTGACATGGAACAGGTCGCAAAGAAACAAGATAAAAGCCCTTTCAAGTATTTTCTGGATGGATCACGTCATGTCTATAAAACTTGCGATATGGTTATTGCTGGGAATGTATATCCTGTAGTGGCTGGGCAAATAATAGTTGGCTGTTGCAAGAGAGAAGATAGGAACATCGTAAAACATGATTTTATCAGAAAGATTGTTCTTGCTGTTCCCCAACAATTCGTATATGATAAGCAAAATGGACAGACGGAAAACTATCTTCGGAAAAGATGCATTGAAATCAACGAGGAGATAAAGAAACATTCAACTCATTTTCAATTTGAATTCTCTCGACTGATTTGCTATAATACCGATGGGGATATTGAACAAGGCAGAAATAAGTATTTG
>JBJECC010000024.1:0-3427 GCA_051870655.1 Parabacteroides sp.
ATTGCACAGGCTTCCTGTAAGGGGAGGCGTACCCTATATACCTATTTTAAAAATAAAGAAGAGGTTTACCAGGCAGTGGTCGAGTCAGAAATGGACAAGCTGAACAAGATGCTGATGGAGGTAGCCGGAAAAGATCTGCCCGCAGACGAAAAGTTAATCACTTACATTTATTCCCGTTTGGATGCTGTCAAGGCATTGGTGTTCCGTAACGGTACGTTACGGGCCAATCTCTTTCGCGACATCTGGACCGTGGAGAAGATCCGTAAGGAATTTGATATGCGGGACATTGAAGTGATCAAGGGTATATTGGAGGATGGTGTGAAGGAGGGGCTCTTTCATGTGCCTGATCCGGACATCATGGCTTCGGTCCTGCACCATGCGCTGAAGGGACTCGAAGTACCTTACATCCGCGGATTGATGGGGGATACCATCAGTCAGCGTATCAGGCGGCGCGAGAATGTAATGAATCTGATATTCAACGGTATAAAAATAAAAAAATAAGAGAAACAGAATGTTTATTAATGCGACTGGGGTTTATGTGCCTGAAGGACGGGTGGATAACCAACATTTTTTGGAACTGAACGGTTTGACGAGCGAATGGATTGAACAGCGTACAGGCATCCGGACACGTTCCAAAGCGGCGCAGGAGGAGAACATCAATACGATGAGTATGGAGGCGGTGCGGGATGCACTTCCAAAACTCCCCTACGATATTACGGAGGTGGAGCTGATTATTTCCGCCTCTTATTCTCCTTACGATACGGTAGGAACGGCTGCCCATCTGGCACAACATGAGTTTGGAATTCAAGAGGCGAAGGCGTTGTATATGTCATCGGCCTGTTCCTCTTTCCTGAATGCGCTGGAGGTGGTAGAGGGTTATTTTGCCATGGGTAAGGCGACGAAAGCCTTGATCTTGTCTGCTGACAAGAACTCGGCTTACTATAATGAGACGGATCCGAAAGCGGGTCATTTGTGGGGCGATGCGGCTGCAGCTTTCTTCTTGTCGAAGGAGCGTGTCACAGAGCATGATGCAGAGATCCTGGAGATCTATACGAAAGCATTGGGGTATCTGCCGAAAGCACCGACAGGGGTAAATCTGCGTCCTCGGGATGGAGGCATTCTGATGCCGGAAGGAAAGGATGTGTTTGTACAGGCTTGTACCTACATGCCGAAGAATGTGCTCTATCTGTTGGAGAAGAACGGATATACATTGGACGATCTGGACTATTTCATCGGTCATCAGGCCAATATGCGGATCATGGCCAATATCGCCAAGCAGCTGAATTTGCCGGAAGAGCGCTTCCTGCATAATATTGAGGAGTTGGGTAACACCGGTTCCGTAAGTTCCGCCTTGGTCTATGCACAGAATGAGGCGCGTTTCCAAAAGGGTAACCTGGTGGCGCTGACTGTGTTTGGAGGTGGCTACTCGACAGCTGCATGTTTGATTAAGTGTTGAACGAATCTGATTTAAAAAGAAGAAATATGAAATTGTTAGAAGGTAAAGTGGCTATTGTCACAGGAGCTGCCCGGGGTATCGGTAAAGCCATTGCCCTGAAATTTGCAGCAGAGGGTGCCAATGTGGCATTCACGGATTTGGTAATTGACGAAAACGGATTGGCTACGCAGCAGGAGATCGAAGCGCTGGGTGTGAAGGCGAAAGGTTATGCTTCCAATGCGGCCAACTTCGAAGATACACACAATGTAGTGGCAGAGATCGTCAAGGATTTCGGCCGTGTGGATATTCTGGTCAACAATGCCGGTATCACCAAGGATGGTCTGATGCTCCGCATGAGCGAAGGACAGTGGGATGCAGTGCTGAACGTGAACCTGAAGTCTGCTTTCAACTTCATCCATGCTTGTACGCCGGTGATGATGAAACAGCGCAAGGGCAGCATCATCAATATGGCTTCTGTTGTGGGTGTACACGGTAATGCAGGCCAGTGCAACTATTCAGCTTCTAAAGCCGGTATGATCGGTTTGGCCAAGTCTATCGCACAGGAACTGGGTTCACGCGGCATCCGTGCCAATGCCATTGCTCCGGGCTTCATCATTACGGATATGACTGCCAAATTGCCGGAAGAGGTAAAAGAGGAGTGGTGCAAGAAGATTCCGTTGCGTCGTGGCGGTACGCCGGAAGATGTAGCAGACATCGCGACCTTCTTGGCTTCTGACATGTCTTCGTATGTGTCGGGTCAGGTGATCCAGGTCGATGGTGGTATGAATATGTAATCGGAGAACATGATTGTTCTTTACGAAGATAATCATCTGATCGCGGTCAATAAAACTTGCCGCGAGATTGTGCAAGGAGACAAGACGGGCGACACACCGCTCTCCGAATCGCTGAAACAATGGCTGAAGGAGAAGTATGCGAAGCCCGGCCAGGTCTTCTTGGGCGTCACACACCGCTTGGACCGTCCGGTCAGCGGTGTTGTGTTGTTTGCCAAGACCAGCAAAGCACTCAGCCGCCTGAACGAACTCTTTCGTGTAGGGGGTGTGAAAAAGACCTATTGGGCCATTGTCAAGAACTGTCCGCCGGCTCCGGAGGGGGAACTGGTGAATTGGTTGGTGCGTAACGAGAAGCAGAACAAGAGCTATGCCTATGATACGGAGCGGCCCGATGCCAAAAAAGCCATTCTGCACTATCGGGTCATTGCCCGGTCTGATCGTTATTATCTCTTGGAGATTGATCTGAAAACCGGTCGTCATCATCAGATCCGTTGCCAGTTGGCCAAGATGGGGTGTCCGATCAAAGGGGACTTGAAATATGGCTTTGACCGTTCCAATCCGGATGGGGGAATCAGTCTTCATGCGCGTAGTGCGGAGTTGATTCATCCGGTCTCCAAGTTGCCGCTGAAAATTGTGGCTCCTGTGCCCGACGATAAATTATGGAAAGCGCTTGCGCCTACGGAATAATGTGTATATTTGCTCCGTTGAACCTCATAATAATTGATTGGATATGGATAAAAAATTGAGACGCTCGAACAACAAGATGCTGGCCGGTGTATGTGGCGGGTTAGCTGACTATTTTGATTTGGATCCGACGGTCATTCGAATTGTATATGTGTTGCTGTCCATCTTTACCGCCTTTGCCGGTGTGTTGATTTATTTGATACTCTGGTTAGTAATGCCGAAAGAGCAAGCATGAATTTTGAACTGACATCTGCTTTCAGCCCCACCGGAGATCAGCCGGAGGCGATTGCCGCGCTCTCCGAAGGGGTGAAGAGTGGGATTCCTTTCCAGACTCTGTTGGGTGTGACCGGCTCCGGAAAAACCTTTACCATTGCCAACGTGATCCAGCAGGTACAGAAGCCGACGCTTATTTTGAGTCACAACAAGACCTTGGCTGCCCAACTCTACAGTGAGTTCAAAGCATTCTTCCCCAACAATGCAGTCGAGTATTTCGTTTCCTATTACGATTATTATCAGC
>JBJECC010000025.1:0-17756 GCA_051870655.1 Parabacteroides sp.
AAGAAGGAGTTTCACAAAAACTTCACGGTCCGTCAGACCGACCGGCTCAAACTGGACCATGCCTATGGCAAGATAGCCATCACCTACTGGGACAAGCAGGAGGTGGATATCTTTGTAGAGGCCGTCGTGGAGTCGAACAAGGAAAAGCAGGCACAAGAGATACTGGACCGGATCCATGTCCGTTTCTCCCAGACCGGAAGTGATGTCTCGGCCGTCACGGAGTTCAACAATATGAACTGGAATGGGAACAACCAGCAGATCTCCATTACCTACCAGGTGAAAATGCCCCGGAAAATGGAGGGGAATGTCGCGTTGAGGTACGGCGACCTGATCATGCCGGATGCCAATGAGGGGAAGTGGGATATGCAAGTCAAGTATGGCAACATCAAAGCCGGCAATTTCAGCAATCCGATCCAGATCGATGCGAAGTACACCAACGTGGATATCCAGCATGTCAAACAGGCAGAGATGGATCTCTCCTACGCCGGCCAATGCAAAGTCGGCAATGCGGACAACCTGATTCTGGACAGCAAATATTCGACCATCAGCCTCGGAGATGTCAAAAAGCTGGAACTGGGGTGCAAATATGGCAGTGTGGAACTGGAGACTGTCGAGGAAGCGGAGATCAGTCTGTCCTATAGCCAAGGGGAAATCGATCAGCTGAAAAACTACCTGGATCTGGAGAGTTTGAGCTATAGCAATCTGTACATCCGCGAAGTCGCCTCCTCCTTCACCGGTATCCGTGCCGAAGCCCGCTATGGCAATCTGAAGATGCGCCTGCCCAAGAAAACCGTCTTTACAGTGGAGGCTGAAGACATGAAATATGGCGACTTGGAGATGCGCGACTTCGACATCACCCGAGAGCGGAAAGGAGAAAAAGAATATTACCGATATGAGATCAACGGAGGAGGGAACCGCTCCATCCGTTTTTACGGAAACAACTACAGTAATTTAAAGATCAGAACTTTGTAGCCTTTCAGCCTTTCATGACACGTGTAAATTACTTGGACCGGGAAAGCCATTCCCGGTCCATCTTTTTTCCCCATTGATCCAGGAGCAGATAGGCGGTGACACCTACCCCAAAGGGAATGCCGAAGAGCCCATACTGCGCCAACAGGTCGCCGATCGGCTTCATCTGTTCCGGAGCGTACTGGAATGCCCCCAACGCCACACCGGCCAACAACAGGAAAAGCCCCAAGCCCACGAGCAGGTTCGTCAAAGAGGGAACGGACAAGTCAGGCAGGTTCTGCCGTGCCCGTTTCTCCTGCATGATCGTTTCCATGATGTGCAGGTTCAAGTCCTTGGAGGGGGCTTCTGTCTGTCCCTCCATCAGCTGTCGGGTCATCTGATCCAAATCCAATTGCTTCATAATTCGTAGTTTTTAATTTTGTCATAAAAGTGTTTGCGGGCACGAAACAGCTTTGTCTTGATGTTGGTGGTGCTCCAGTCCGTGATTTGCCGGATCTCCTCGACGGAACACTCTTCCAAATAATAGAGCGTCAACAGCAGCGAGTCGTCCGGCGGCAGGGTCTTCAGCACCTGCGATACGATGGCATGCCGTTCTTTCCGTTCCAACAGGGATGCGGCCGCATCCGCCTCACTGACAGAGAGGTCGGGCGACAGCTCCTCTTCATAGGTGATCGTCTCCTGCCTTCCCTGCAGTGCCGTCAAGGCCGTCCGATAGACAATCCGGTAGAACCAGGTGGAGAACTTGCAGTCGAAGCGGAAATCTGGCAGGGCACGATAGGCACGCAGAAACGCATCCTGTGCGGCCTCCTCCGCATCTTCCCGGTTGCCCAACACACGCAGGGCGAGGGTGAAGGCCATCCGTTCATAACGCGCCACGAGGCAGGAGAAACTTTGCATATCTCCTGCCACGATCCGTGCGATCCATTGCCACTCCTGTTTCTCACGCGTCTCCATTGCTTAGAACTGCTCCACGTCCTCTTTCCGCTCCTTCATCAGGAAATGGCGGGACAAAAAGAAATAGGCGATCAATCCGATACCTCCGCACAGGACAGAAAAGGTAGGAATAAACAGTGCCAGCCATTTCCGGTTCTCCTGGCAGATCGGCAACGGATAGGTCAACAGGGTACCGGCTATGGCTCCCAAGGCCAATCCGAACAACAACAATCCCTTACGAAGGGCCGGATAGCGGTTCGGTTTCGCCTCCTCTTCAAAATCCTTGAGCGTCATGCCCCGTTCAATCAGTGCCTTCCGCTCGTCATATCTCCTCTTGATCAGGTTCATCGCAATCAGACAGCCACAGAAAACGGGCATTCCAATCGAACAAAAAATCGCCAAAAGCGGAATCAACGTATCTCCTAATTCTATCATACCTCACATGTATTAAATGGTTATATTTCTGTTTATGTTACCCATTAGACCGGATTGTCTGAAATGAGGTTACACAAAAAAGGAATTCTTTTCAAAAAAAGAGCGCTTAAAACCGGAATCACAGGATTCCCGTTTCAAGCGCCCTTATTCACCTAATCAAATTATAGCAAAAGCTTAGTCCAATACTTTTACAGTAATGTTACGATACCAAACATCGTCGCCATGATCCTGCAGACCGATGAAACCTTCTTTGTTAGGACCACCACAGTTCAGCAACAGTTCGTAAGCCAACGGCCACTTTTCCTGGCTGAATTTGCTCTTGTTCAGCATCTCTTTCCACTGCGGAGTCCACAAGTGATACTCTACCACAGCTTCGTCGTTCTGATAGTGAACTACCGTTCCCTTGTAGCACATGATCTTCACCTTGTTCCATTCACCGAACGGCTTCGCATTCTGCGGCTTTGCCGGGATCATGTCATACAAAGAAGAAGACTGGCGGATACCTACTTCAGCACCCAATTTGGCATCCGGGTGGTTTTCGTTATCCAATACCTGGCACTCAGGAGCCGAGATATAAGCCGGCTGGCCCTCTACCTCCTGGATGTAATAGAAGATACCGGAGTTAGAACCCTTGGCTACCTTCCATTCCAATTCCAATTCGAAGTTTTTCAATTTGCTCATGAAGATCAAATCGCCACCGTTGGAAGCACCTGCTTCACCAGCACCTGAACCATTGATCTTGATGCAGCCATCTTCAATGGTCCAAGCACCCGGTACATCCGTACGGTCATAACCACGCCATCCGTTGAATGTCTTGCCGTCGAACACGATGTAACGACCCTCGCTGTCTTTCGGGAAAGTCGTGATATCTACCGTCGGCAGATCACTCAAGATCTTGTATTCCGGAGCAGCAGCTTCTGTGGCTGCCTCAGCTGCCGGAGCGGCCTGTTCGGCTTTCTGTCCACCACCGCAAGACACCATAAAAGACATCATCGCAGCAGCACTTGCTAATAAAACTGACTTTTTCATTGTACTTATAATAACATTTAAAAACGATTATCTCGGCATGTCAACCAGCTTCCAACCATCACGGTAGTTATGTTTGATCAACTCGGCAGCAAATTGCTGTGCAGGTACCGGATCTGTCCACTTCTTGTCGAATTTCGGGTCACCATCGACAATCTTGAAGTCATCCTTCTTGATGATCTTGATCACTTCGTCGTCCTTGATATTCGTGAACTTCATGTTCTGGCCGTCCCACAACAACTCTTTGTTCAGTGTCTGCAGACGAACTGCCAATACACCCATGACAACCATTTCGTTGAACGGACCTGCCTCGCGGAAGTCAGACTTACACGGAACACGGTTCGAACCGGCCTTACACTGAGCGATCCAGTCTTGTTCGTGACCACCACCCATTGCATTCTCTACGCGACGGCAAACCTTCGGAGCGTTGGGCACACGGCCTGACAACAGTCTCGGTTTCTGACCGTAGCAACCGCAAACCAATGTATCTTTTGTACCGTGGAAGATGGTAATACCACCACCCATAGCCATCATATCTTCACCTTCGGGGAAGCCTTCGGGACGATCAGGCAGCAGACCGCCATCATACCAATGTACTTCTACTTCCGGCATAGCCACCTTCGGCATGTTCTCGCGGGCCGGGAAGATGAATTTCACGTGCTGTGCGTTCGGAGCGCAGTCAGCCAACAGCAATGTAGAAGAACCCTGGACTTTTGTCGGATAGCCCAACTTCAAGGCTTTGAACGGCTGGTGCATGATGTGGCAGGCCATATCACCCAACGCACCTGTACCATAGTCCCACCATCCGCGCCAGTTCCAAGGATGATAAATCTTATTGTACGGATTCAGTTTAGCCGGACCTGTGAAGAGATCCCAGTTCAAGGTAGAAGGAATCTTGTCAGCTTTCTCCGGTGCATTCAAGCCCTGCGGCCAGATCGGACGGTTCGTAGCGCAATCCACGCGGGTTACCTCACCGATTTCACCGTTCCAGATCCATTCGCAAACGAGGTCTGTGTCAGTAGCGGAAGAACCCTGGTTACCCATCTGAGTCACTACACCTGTAGAAGCAGCCAGCTTCGTCAACAGACGAGACTCATATACGGAGTGCGTCAACGGCTTCTGTGTATACACGTGTTTGCCCAATGTCATGGCGTCAGCCGTGATCATGGCGTGTGTATGGTCAGCCGTAGCCACCAGCACAGCGTCGATGGACTTGCCCATTTCATCAAGCATCTTACGATAGTCCCAGTACTTTTTCGCATTCGGGTGACGGTCAAAAACCGGCTTCGCATATCTCCAGTCAATATCGCAAAGCGCTACGATATTTTCTGTCTTTTCCATGTTCTTCAAGTTAGCATTACCCATACCGCCGATACCGACACCGGCAATGTTCAACTTGTCTGACGGAGCCACATACCCATGAGACTTACCTAAGATTGTTCCAGGAACGATTGAGAATGCGGCCGCAGCTGCCGCACTTCTCTGAAGAAATGATCTTCTTGTAATGTTCGACATAGTAATAATTTTTTAGCGATTAGCACTTAACAATGATAATATGTTTGTGTCTTTGCCTTATTCTGACACAATTTAGCGCAAATATACGGAATGAGGTATTTTGGCCATCAAAAAGGGGCATCTTTCTCTGTTCAAATAGATTTTTTTAACTGTAAATCTTCCTAAATGGTTTTTCTGCAAGAATATTTTCACGGAACTGCAGGCTTATTTCAACGAATTGCTATATTTGCCTATCTCAAATACACATGGCACCATGATTACACGTGTGATTCGTTTTTATATGGATGGTTTCCGGGAAATGAAGTTGGGGAAGACCCTATGGCTACTGATCCTGATCAAGCTGTTTGTCATCTTCGTCCTGCTGAAACTCTTCTTTTTCCCCGACTATCTGGGCCGCTTCGGCAGCGAGGCGGAAAAGGGGGATCATGTGTCTGGCGAGTTGATCGAGCGGGCAATTCAACCTTAAAAAACAACTAATATGATCGAGAACATTAGCAATTCGTTAATCGACTGGTCAAGGGCACAGTTTGCCTTGACCGCGATGTATCACTGGCTCTTCGTCCCACTTACGCTGGGGCTTGGTGTGATCCAAGCGATTATGGAGACAATCTACTACAAGACCGGAAATGAGTTTTGGAAGAGAACCGCTCAATTTTGGATGAAACTGTTCGGCGTCAACTTTGCCATCGGCGTGGCCACGGGACTTATCATGGAGTTTGAGTTCGGAACCAACTGGTCCAACTACAGCTGGTTCGTCGGAGATATTTTCGGGGCTCCGTTGGCTATCGAAGGAATTGTCGCCTTCTTCATGGAGGCTACGTTCATCGCCGTCATGTATTTCGGTTGGGACAAAGTGAGCAAACGGTTCCATCTGGCTTCTACCTGGCTGACGATTATCGGAGCCTCCCTGTCTGCCTTGTGGATCCTGATTGCCAATGCCTGGATGCAGTATCCGGAGGGCATGCATTTCAATCCGGACACCGTCCGCAATGAGATGGCAGACTTCTGGGCCGTAGCCCTCTCCCCCGTAGCGATGAACAAGTTTTTCCACACGGTGCTTTCCGGATGGATCGTGGGTGCCACCTTTGTCATCGGTGTCAGCTGCTGGTATCTGCTGAAGAAACGGAATCGGGAATTTGCCCTGTCCAGCATCAAAGTGGGTGCGATCTTCGGTCTGGTCGCCTCTTTATTGTCCTTGTGGACCGGTGACGGTTCGGCGTATGAGGTCGCACAGCGCCAGCCGATGAAACTGGCTGCCATGGAGGGTCTTTATGAAGGAGACCACGGGGTAGGCCTGATCGGTGTAGCCGTGCTGGATCCGACCCGTACCGAATACAACGATCCGGCAGATCCTTTCCTGTTCCGCATCGAGATCCCGAAAATGTTGTCTATGCTGGCAGAACGCGATGTGGATGCCTATGTACCGGGTATCATCAATCTGATTGATGGAGGATACACACTGAAAGATGGTACGGTTGCCCTTTCCGCCACCGAGAAGATTGCCCGCGGCAAACGGGCCATCCAGGCGTTGGCAGACTATCGGGCTGCGAAGAAAGCTGGCGATCAGGCCACAGCCAACCAGGCACGCCAACAGTTGGATGAGAACTTTGCCTATTTCGGATATGGCTATATTAAAGATGTAAAGGAGCTGATCCCGCCGGTAGGCTTGACCTTCTATGCGTTCCGCATCATGGTGATGCTGGGTGGTCTGTTCATTCTGGTCTTCGCACTCGCCTGGTGGTTGGGCCGCAGCGGCAAACTGGCAGATGCCTGGTGGATGCATTGGATTGCCATCGCGACAATTCCGTTGGCTTACATTGCCGGCCAGGCCGGATGGATTGTAGCCGAAGTAGGACGTCAGCCCTGGGCCATTCAGGACATCCTGCCCACCTGTGCCGCCATCTCCAAGTTGGATGCCTCCTCTGTGCAGGTCACTTTCTTCCTCTTCCTGGTGTTGTTCACCATCCTGTTGATTGCTGAAATCGGCATTCTGCTGAAAGCGATCCAGAAGGGACCGGAACATGTCAATTAAAATCATTCATCCTACTTAAATATATATCATATGGACTATTCATTCTTACAACAATATTGGTGGTTTCTCGTCTCCTTATTAGGAGCGATTTTGGTCTTCCTGCTGTTTGTCCAGGGAGGACAATCGTTGCTGTTCACAATCGGCAAGACCGAGTTGCAGCAGAAAATGTTGCTCAATTCTACCGGTCGCAAATGGGAGTTTACCTTTACGACCCTTGTGACATTCGGCGGTGCCTTCTTTGCCTCCTTCCCCCTGTTCTACTCCACCAGCTTCGGCGGTGCCTATTGGGTTTGGATGCTGATCCTGATCTGCTTCGTGCTGCAGGCTGTCTCCTACGAGTATCAGGCCAAGAAAGGTAATCTATTGGGAAAGAAAACCTATCAGATCTTTTTAGTGCTCAACGGTGTGCTGGCACCGATCCTGCTGGGTACGGCCGTGGGCACCTTCTTCAACGGAGCGGAGTTTGTGGTCAACAAAGAGCAGCTGATGGAGACAGGAATGCCGGTGATTTCCAGATGGGCCAATCCGCTGCATGGTCTGGAGGCTGCCTTTGTGGTCTGGAATCTGCTCTTGGGATTGGCAGTCTTTTTTCTGGCACGGGTCTTGGGCTTGCTCTATTATATCAACAACATCCAGGATGAAGAGGTGGTGGCTGCCAGCCGGAAACGGCTGTTGCCGGAGACGGTCCTGTTCCTGATCTTCTTCCTGGCCTT
Organism: Parabacteroides sp.; assembly: GCA_051870655.1. Lineage (GTDB taxonomy): Bacteria > Bacteroidota > Bacteroidia > Bacteroidales > Tannerellaceae > Parabacteroides. The sequence continues at coordinate 7,624 of JBJECC010000025.1, forward strand.
TGTGGTCCGTCTGCTGGTGGCAGATGGCTTTGCCGTCAACCCGGACAGTGGCGAGATCTTCATGCAGCCCTACAAATATCTGATGAATCTTCTGGAAATGCCGGTTGTCCTGCTGGTGTTGTTAGCGGGGGTTGTCGGTGTCCTGTTCGGCATTGGCAAGAGCTATCTCTCTGCCAGTTGGAACAAGGGAATCTGGTTTGCCGGTGTCGGTACGGTACTGACTGTCCTGGCCCTCCTGTTGTGTGCCGGCTGGAACAATACGGCCTACTATCCCTCAGTCGTGGATCTGCAAAGTTCGCTGACCATCCGCAACAGCAGTTCCAGTCCGTTTACGCTGCAGGTGATGAGCATCGTATCCTTGCTGGTTCCCTTCGTATTGGCCTACATTTTCTATGCGTGGCGATCCATTGACCTGTTCAAGATCACCCCGGATGAGATGAAGGCAGATGGCCACACCTATTGATCCATCATCCATAAAAAAACACATGCGTGTGTACATTATATATAATGTAGGCACGCATGTGCTATCTAAAGAGAGTACATAAAGACTCCTTACTTCACCCAGATCTGAAGAATTTCACCCAAAAGGACCTTCTGACCGCCATCGGTCGTCTCGCCCTGTTTGCGGCAGTCAATGATAAACCACGGTTCCTGTTCACCCGCCTTGCAGAACGAGAGACGGAATGCTCCATTCTCACCGATCTGTTTATAGACAGCGCTCTCCGGAGAGACAGCCACGGAAGCGATCGACTTGCCCATCAAACTGCCTATGCCCTTCCACTGGGCCTGCGGCTCCTTACACTTCTGATCGGCATCTGCCAATGTCATCCGGCTTTCCGGCAGCAGTTGCAACAGAGTGGCCGGCACCTTATCGGGAGCAAACGCCATGAAACCCTCCAAAGAGGCTGCAGCCTGCACAGGCGCCTCCACGTGTACCGGAGCAGCCACCTCTTCACGGGCCGGTTCAGCCTGCACCGGTTGGGCAGCCGCCACGGCAGGAGCCGGTTGCGCATTGTTCAACATCTGTACACCCAACGTATTGGTGACCGTCAGGAAGGTCTGGTCCACCAGATCAATGGTCGCCTTCCGGAACTTGCCGGCGATATGATTCAATTTGGTCTTCTTACCGTTCAACGCCATTTTGTCGGTAATCCATTCTTCGGCTACATAGAGCTCCGGTTCACGCTGATACGTCACGTCATACTTATAGCGGAAACCGCTCATCTCCAGGTGGCAGGCACCCTCCGAGCAATCAATGACAAACCGGTAGGTAGCCAGTGTGCGGTCCAAAGCCAAGGCGGTACTGGAGAACACCAGATACTCTTGCGAGACCACGGCAATCTCCCCTTTTGCGGCATCCGTAAAGACCACTTTGCGTTCAGGCGTATTATAGGTCTGATTGGCCCAGTTCAACAGGGTGGTAAAGATCTGTTGTCGGGACTGGTTCGGCACTTGAATCTCCTTGGTAAAGATAATCTTTCCATTTTGCATAGGCACCGCTCCGGCCAGATAACGGCTGTCGCCCGTTTGTGCCGAAAGCCAAAGCGGAATGAATACAAGCAATACAAATAACTGTTTCATGATATGTTTTTCTTAAAGATTTGGAAGCAAAGATAGACATTTGAGACTGAAATAAACTATGGCAGTGACAAATAATTATTTCATTTGCTCTATATCACAGAAAAAAAGTCTATCTTTGCACCCTGTGAAAAAATCGAAAATAAATAATGTAATAATATAAACAATAAGATTCAAATGCAAAACAAAGGATTTGTGAAGGTCTTCGCTGCTTTGCTGACGCTTGTTTGTTTGTTTTATCTGTCGTTCTCGTTTGTGACGCGACACTATAACAATCAGGCAGTTGAATATGCGGCAGGAGATCCGGTGAAAGAGAGCGCATACTTAGACTCTCTATCCACTCAAAAGGTGTGGTTGGGTTATACACTCAAGGAATGCCGCGAAATGGAGATCACGTTAGGTTTGGACCTGAAAGGGGGTATGAACGTGATTCTGGAGTTGAATGTGGCAGATGTGATCCGTTCGTTGTCCAACAACAATCAGGATGAAAATTTCAACAAGGCGTTGGACTTGGCCTATTCACGTCAGGCTACCAGCCAGAAGGGTTTCATCGATCTGTTCGCTGAAGAGTATAAGAGACTGGATGCCAACGGCCGTCTGGCGACCATCTTCAGTACATTCGAGCTGAAAGACAAGATTACACCGCAGAGTACAGATGCACAGGTTATTTCTGTCCTGAAAGAGGAACTGCAGAGTGCCATCGATAATTCATTCAACGTATTGCGTACACGTATCGACCGTTTCGGTGTGGTATCTCCGAACATCCAGCGTTTGGAGACTGCCGGTCGTATCCTGGTAGAGTTGCCGGGTGTCAAGGAACCGGAACGTGTGCGTAAGTTGTTGCAGGGTAGCGCTAACCTGGAGTTCTGGGAGACATACAATTTGCCGGAAATCTATCAGCAGTTGGTAGCAGCCGACAATGTATTGGCTTCTGTCTTGAAGAGCGATGAACCGGCAAAAGAGGCTGCCGAAGAGGTAGCAGCTCCGGCAGAAGAGACAAAGGCGGAAACGACAGAGGCTGCCACTTCTGAGGCTGATTCGCTGTTGGCCAAGATCGGTCAGGAGAAGCCGGAAGCAGAGGGTGACCTCTCGATGGAGCAGTTCGCCAAGCAGCATCCGTTGTTTGCCCTGTTGCAGATCAACCAGTATAACGGTCAGTTGGCTCCGGGTTCTACAGTCGGTATTGCACATGCAAAAGACATTGACAAGATCAACGAATATCTGGCGATGAAGCAGGTGAAAGATGTCCTGCCGCGTAACCTCTCTCTGAAATGGGGTGTAAAAGCCGTCGATGAAAGAGGTCTCTACTTTGAACTGTATGCCATCAAGCTGAGCAACCGTGACGGTTCTCCCTCACTGGGCGGTGATGTGGTGACAGATGCCAAGGCTGACTTCATGCAGCAGGGCGGTCGTACAGACCAGATCGTGACCATGGCCATGAATGCAGAAGGTGCAAAGGCATGGGCCCGTCTGACCAAAGAGAATATCGGTCGTCAGATCGCTATCGTGTTGGATAACATGGTCTATTCCGCTCCGAATGTAAACGACGAGATTACAGGCGGACGTTCACAGATCCAGGGCCGCTTCACTCCGGAAGAGGCAAAGGACTTGGCTAACGTGTTGAAGTCCGGTAAAATGGCTGCTTCTGTCCGTATCGTACAGGAAGACGTGGTCGGTCCGTCACTGGGTCAAGAGGCGATCGAGGCCGGTGTGATCTCCTTTGTGATTGCCTTGATTCTGTTGATGGTCTATATGTGCGGTTTCTACGGATTGATTCCGGGTCTGATCGCCGACGGTGCATTGGTGTTGAATATCTTCTTTGCATTGGGTATTCTGGCCTCCTTCCAGGCCGTCCTGACCTTGCCGGGTATCGCCGGTATGGTGTTGACACTGGGTATGGCAGTCGATGCGAACGTGTTGATCTATGAACGTACAAAAGAGGAATTGCGTGCTGGCAAGACACTGAACAAGGCCATCGCCGACGGTTATGGCAATGCCTTCTCCGCTATCTTCGACTCTAACGTGACTTCTATTATCACCGGTATCGTTTTGTTCTACTTCGGTACAGGTCCGATCCGTGGTTTCGCCACCATGATGATCATCGGTCTGATCGCCTCTTTCCTGACAGCTGTCTTCCTGACCCGTATCGTATATGAGGCGCTGTTGGCCAAGGAAAAGCTGCAGAACGTTACCTTCACCACTTCCATCACGAAGAATCTGTTGACCAATCCGGGTGTGAACTTCTTGGGAGCCCGCAAGGTGGGTTATCTGATCCCGGCCGGTATCATCGTATTGGGTGCCATCTCTATGGCGACAATCGGTTTGAACAACGGTATCGACTTCACCGGTGGTCGTAACTATGTGATCCGTTTCGATCAGGAGGTACAGACAGACCAGGTCCGCACGATGTTGGATGCCCAGTTGGACGGTGCCGTTAGCGTGATCCAGATCGGTACGGCTGACCAGGTCCGCGTATCTACCAACTATAAGATTCAGGACAACGATCCGTCAGTCGATCAGGAGATCGAAGCCAAATTGTTTGAAGGCGTGAAGAGCTTGCTGCCGCAGGGCACAACCTTGGATCAGTTTACAGACAAATACATCCAGAGTTCACAGAAGGTGGGACCGAGTATGGCTGATGACATCAAGAACAGCGCTATCCTGGCTGTGATCTTCGCCATGATCTGTATGGCTGCCTACATCCTGCTCCGTTTCCGGGATATTTCATTCTCTATCGGAGCCTTTGCTTCTGTAGCCACCACTACATTCTGTATCATCTCGTTCTACACGTTGCTGTGGAAGATCCTGCCCTTCTCCATGGAGGTGGATCAGACCTTTATCGCAGCTATCCTGACAATCATCGGTTACTCTATCAACGATACCGTGGTGGTATTCGACCGTATCCGTGAAACGATCGCTCTCTATCCGAAGCGTGACCGCTTCCAGGTGATCAACGATGCGTTGAACTCAACTTTGTGTCGTACGTTCAACACCTCATTGACTACGTTGGTGGTTGTGTTGTGTATCTTCATCCTCGGTGGCGCTACCATCCGTAGCTTTACATTCGCCATCCTGTTGGGTATCATTATCGGTACTTATTCAACACTGTTCGTAGCCACTCCGATTGCCTACGAGTTGCAGAAGAAGAAGATCAACAAGAAAGCAGCCTTGGAGGGTGCAGAGAAGAAATAATCAGAACGATCTTATCATACAAGAGGGGCTGTTCCTGGTGGGACAGCCCCTCTTTATTTTATTACATGTGTTTATTGCCATACCGGACAGTTAGGCAGAAAAAAACTCCAGTTATCTATCGATAACTGGAGTTGCTTGGGATTGTGAGTTGTCTCACGAGGATTCGAACCTCGACAGACAGAACCAAAAACTGTAGTGCTACCATTACACCATGAGACAATCCGATGCTTTATTCAAAGCGTTGCAAAGGTAGGAATTATTTCTTAGTTTGCAAATTTTTCCCTCTTTTTATTTTGCGATCAGCAGAAAATAGTTCTTCTTACCCCGCTGAACCAACAGATACTTACCGTCTAACAGTCCATCCACCGTAATCACAGCATCCGGAGTAGCCAGCTTTTCCTTGTTGATGCTAACACCACCGCTCTGAATCAGCTTACGCATCTCACCCTTAGAGGCAAACACAGCCGCCTTCTCCGTACACAAGTCCACAGCCTTCACACCGGCCGCCAGCTCGTCACATGAAACCTCATACTGAGGAACACCGGCAAACACATCCAACAGGGTCTGTTCGTCCAAGTGCTTCAATGCCTCCGAAGTGGCATTTCCGAACAGGATGTTGGAAGCCTCCACTGCCGCATTGTAATCCTCTTCCGAGTGAACCATGCAGGTGATCTCCTTGGCCAACCGCTTCTGCAACGGGCGCAAATGAGGCGCAGCCTCCTGCTCGGCTACCAATCCATCGATGGTCTCCTTGTCCAGATCCGTAAAGATCTTGATGTATTTGGCAGCATCTGCATCACTCACATTCAACCAGAACTGATAGAATTTGTAGGGAGACGTGTAACGACGGTCCAACCATACATTGCCGGACTCTGTCTTGCCGAACTTGCCACCGTCAGCCTTTGTAATCAGCGGACAGGTCAACGCATAGGCTTCACCACCCACCTTACGACGGATCAGCTCCGTACCGGTCGTGATATTTCCCCACTGGTCGCTACCGCCCATCTGCAAGCGACAGCCTTCGTGTTCGTACAGATACAGGAAGTCATAGCCCTGCAACAGCTGATAAGAGAATTCCGTGAACGACATACCGACGCTGGACTCACGGCTCAGACGTTTCTTCACAGAATCCTTTGCCATCATATAGTTGACCGTAATGTGCTTACCGATATCCCGGATAAAGTTCAAGAATGAATAATCCTTCATCCAGTCGTAGTTGTTCACCAATTTAGCCGCATTGGGTGCCTCTGAATCAAAATCGAGGAATTTAGCCAACTGCTTCTTGATGCACTCTTGGTTATGACGGAGTGTAGCCTCATCCAGCAAGTTACGCTCAGCAGACTTCATGGAAGGATCACCGATCATACCGGTCGCACCGCCTACCAATGCAATCGGACGATGTCCGGCCCGCTGGAAATGCTTCAGCATCATCACACCCACCAAGTGGCCGATATGCAATGAATCAGCTGTCGGGTCAATGCCCAGATAGGCTGATGTCATCTCCTTCTGCAACTGTTCTTCCGTGCCAGGCATCATATCCGCGATCATGCCCCGCCATCTTAATTCTTCTACAAAATTCATCTCTAATGGTTATCTAGTTAGATTGATTAATTTATGCACTTTTATTGTGCTGCAAAGATAACCTTAATAATTAGGACGTAGAAATATGAATAAACTTTTTTGTATATTTGCCGCCGCGAATAAAAGGGGTGCCATGCTTTCGGGTATGGCTGAGATTATACCCATAGAACCTGATGCGGGTAATGCCGCCGAAGGGATTTATCGTGTACTTTCTTATTCTATTCCCTCCTATTCGTTTCGACCGTTTTTAATTTATAAAAAAGTAAAACAGATGAAACGTGTATTAGTATTTTGTACCAGTGCCGTGTTGGCTACTGCGGCACACGGACAGGTTTCCGTGCCGGAAGATTCAACCAGTTTTTCACATCAAGTCTCCTTGGACGAGGTAGTCGTCTCGGCTACCAAGGCCTCCAAAGGTACGCCTGTGGCCTATAGCGACGTGACCAAGGAGGAGTTGAAACGACGTAATGACGGACAGGGGATTCCCTTCCTGATCTCCCAATCGCCCTCCGTCATCATGACCTCCGATGCCGGAAACGGTGTGGGTTACTCCAGCTTCCGCATCCGTGGTACCGATGCCAACCGTATCAACATCACCATGAACGGTGTGCCCCTCAACGATTCGGAGTCGCACGGTGTCTTTTGGGTCAACATGACTGACATTGCCTCCAGCCTCGAGAACATCCAGATCCAACGAGGTGCCGGCACTTCGACCAACGGTGCAGCCGCTTTCGGTGCCACGGTGGCTATGGAGAGCGAGAAGCCCTCTCCGGAGACCTATGCCGAGTATGCTATCTCAGCCGGCTCGTTCGGGACAGTGAAGCATACGGTCAAAGGAGGAACCGGATTAATCCATAACCATTTTGCATTCGACGGACGCTACTCCAATGTGCGTAGCGACGGATTCATCGACCGTGCACGGGCCCGGATGAGTTCCTATTATGCATCGGCTGCCTATTATGCCGACAATACCCTGATCAAGTTCCAGGCATTCGGCAACAGTGAGCAGACCTATCAGGCCTGGAACGGTGTGCCCTCCTACCTGTTGGAAAGTAACCGTACCTATAACTCCTGCGGTGAATATACGGAAAACGGAGAGACCAAATACTATGACAACCAGACCGACAACTATTGGCAACACCATTATCACCTGATGGCGACCCAACGGATCGGCTCGCTTTGGGACATGGCCCTGACGCTCCACTACACCGACGGTAACGGCTATTACGAGGACTACAAGGCAGGAGCCAAATTCGCCAGCTACAAACTGCCCAATTATGTGGACAGTGAAGGCAACACCGTGAAGAAAACCGATCTGGTCCGACGCAAATGGTTGGACAATGATTTCTACGGTGCCATCTACAGCCTCAACTACCACAACGAATCGGGATTGCAGATGACCTTCGGGGCCGCTGCCAACCGGTATGTAGGCGACCATTTCGGACGGGTCATGTGGGCCAAGCTGGCACAGAACCTGCCGCAACCCGACTACGAGTATTACCGGAACACCGGCAAGAAGACAGACTACAACGTCTTTCTGAAAGCCAACTATCAGTTCAACTCCCATTTCAACGGGTATCTGGATCTGCAATACCGGGGGATCGACTATTCGATTGAAGGTAGCGATGACAAGGCAGGTGATAATCTGCAGATCGACAAACACTGGGATTTCTTCAACCCGAAGGTGGGTTTGAATTATACCAGCGGCGGCCACAATGCCTTTGCCTCTTTTGCCGTCGCACACCGGGAACCCAACCGCGACAACTTTACGGAGGCGGGTCCCAACGAACGTCCGACCAGTGAACGGCTGTTCGACTATGAAGCGGGATATACCTTCCAGGGGAAAGGGTTCCATGTAGGTGCCAACCTCTATTATATGGATTATGACAATCAGCTCATCCTGACCGGTAAGATCAGTGAGATCGGTGAGGCATTGACCTCCAACATCAAAGACAGTTACCGCATGGGTCTGGAGCTGACCGGTGGTGTACAGATCACCGACTGGTTGCAATGGAATGCCAATCTGACCTTGAGCCAGAACAAGATCAATGATTTCACGGAAGTCATCGAGAATTATGACGCTGACTGGAATCCGATCGGCAACGGCGAACTGGAGCAGTATCTCGGCAAGACCAACATCGCGTTCTCGCCTGACATCATTGCCAACAGCCTGTTTGATGTGCAGTGGAAAGGATTCTCGGCCAGCTTCAGCTCCCAGTTCGTAGGCCGGCAATACCTGGACAACACCTCTGCCAAGTCCCGTTCCATCGATCCCTATTTCGTGAACAACCTGCGTGTCGGTTATCTGTTCAAGCCCCGCTTCGCCAAAGAGATCGGTCTGGATGTGACGATCAACAACCTCTTCAACGAAAAGTATGAGACCAACGGTTGGGTCTATTCGGCCATGGTGGGTGGAGAACGTTATACCGAAGATGGCTATTTCACCCAAGCCGGTACGAATGTCATGGCGCGTCTAACTTTCCGTTTCTGATCCGACAATGAATTACGAATTGGCATTGGAATATTTCGGTGTAGTGACCGGATTGCTTTACCTCCTGCTGGAGGTAAAGCAACACCGCGCCATGTGGGTCGTAGGTTTCCTTACCTCATTAGTGTATGTCTTTGTCTTCTTCTCAGCCAAGATTTATGCGGACATGACCCTGAATCTCTATTATGTCGGGATCAGTATCTATGGTTTCTGGCAATGGAGCCGTCAGTGGAAAAGGGGGGAGACTCCTGTTGATAACCCAGCGGAAAGCTCCTCTGTCATCCTCTATAAACACCTGACATTAAAATTATTCACAGGCATCATGGGGATGTTGATAACTATCTATGCCGCGATCTACTATCTCTTGGCTCACTACACCGATTCTCCCATTCCGGCCGGCGATGCCTTCACGACGGCAGTAGGGATTGTAGCGACCTGGATGTTGGCCCGACGGATCATCGAACACTGGATCTTTTGGGTCATTGTCAATTTCGTATCGGTCTATTTGTATTATCTTCGCGGACTCTATCCGACCCTTTTCCTCTATACCTGTTATGGCGTGTTGGCAGGAGTCGGTTATTTCATTTGGAAAAAGAAAGGAACAGTAGCAGATGAACATGCCATTTGACTATGATTGTATCGTGATGGCCAATGGCGCTTTCCCCGAACGGGAAGTGTTATGGGATCTGGTCCGGCAGGCGCGTTGCCTGATTGCCTGCGATGGAGCATCCGACCGGTTGATCCGCAGAGGGATTGTGCCGACAGCCATTGTTGGGGATCTGGACAGCATTCCGGAAGAGACACGCCGGCAGTATGCCGACCGCATTTATCCGGTAATCGACCAAGAGATCAACGATCTCACCAAGTCAGTCCGTCATGCCGCCTCATTGAAGGAGCGGAACGTGCTGATCTTAGGAGCCACCGGACTCCGGGAAGACCATACCTTGGGTAATATCTCCCTGCTCATGGATTATGCCCCACTCTTCGACCGCATAGAGATGGCCACAGACTACGGCTGGTTCACGCCCCTGCTTCACAGTGCCACATTGAGCAGCCAACCCGGCCAACAGATCTCCATCTTCTCCCTATGCCCGACAGCCCGGATCACCAGCCAAGGTCTCCGCTGGTCCATCCAAGACCGGTGTCTGACAGCCTGGTGGCAAGGCACACTGAACGAAGCCCTCTCCGACCGTTTCACCCTCACACTCTCCGAAGGAGCAAAGGTGTTGGTGTTCCGCAATTATCTGGCATGAATCCACCCTGTGAAGGCTTGCGCCAATCCGACAAAGAAAAA
>JBJECC010000026.1:0-3367 GCA_051870655.1 Parabacteroides sp.
TCCGCAGGCAGGTCGGTCCGCAATCCATGGCATCCAGCTGCCGGTAGTGGGGGAAAGAGAAGTTTCGCATCATCATGGATTCTTTTTGTCCAAACCGATCAGACGGGCATACGCGTCTGCCATCTTCTCCAATGAATAAACCTCTTCATACACACTACGGGCTCCCTGCTGTAATCTGGCCAAACGGTGGGGATCAGTCAGCAGCTCTTTCATCAATGTCTGTAACTGTCGCATCGCCCCTTCGTCCTCCTCACCATACATTTCAAAAAGTAGGCCGTTCACGTTTTCCCGAATCATCTCCTTCAAACCCGTTGTTGTGGAGGCAATGAGCGGAATCCCGAACATCATCATCTCGATGGCCGTGTAACTGCACTGTTCATGCAGCGACGGCATAACTCCGATATCGGCCATCTGATAGAGTTGATAGAGCCGTTCTTTCCCCAAACGGCCTGTGAAAGTGATCCGTCCCCAGTGCCGGTCACACGCCTGCAGATAGGGAAGTAGATTGCCGTCACCTGCCAGAATCAGACGACAGTCCGGCAGCTCTTCCGACAAGGCCATAAAGGCGCGGAGCAGCAAATGCACGCCTTTGACAGGATCCAATCGGCCGACAAACAGAATGATCCTCTCTCCGGATGGAAATCCCAGTTCCTTTTTCAGGCTCTCTTTATCTCGTGGACCCACAGGAGCGACATCCGCCATGCCATTGTAAACCAGATCGATCTTGTGAGCCGGGATCTGATATACCTGTTGCAACAAGCCGGAAGTGAAATGCGACAAACTGACCACCCGGTCCACACTTCTATAGGCCAATTGTTCCTCCTGAAAAGAGTGCCATATATCCTGTTCCATCCCTTGCAACTCCTGTTCCTGTTTCGACAACAAGGATCGGAGGGCGGCTACCTGCCCGTCTAACAGGAAGCACCATTTCTGATAGTGTATCGTGAAATAGATGATGGACTGCGGGAACGTCTTCTTGATTTCCGGCACCAACAGATAATATTGTGTATGATTCAAGAAGAAATAAACGGGAGCATTCTTCTCTATCTGCAAGAAAGAACGGAGCAGATACCAACAGCTTCGGTAGTAACGCGATATACGACAAGTAAATACCTGATTATACGAAGCAAAAGAAATCTCCTCCAACTTGTCGTTTGTGTGATGTACATCATAAATGGCTACCGGCATGTTGAAACGGATGATGTGAACAGACACATCACTCATTTGGGAAAAACAGTTTGTTATCTGTGCCAGGTAACTACCTATTCCGTACGTACTGGTCCTGCCTCTTTCATCCAATATAAAAACATGTCGTCTCATAACAATAGTTGTTTTAACCCCCATCCGGCTATTCCGTTTAACCCCAAATCCAATTTCGTATCCAAATCCATAACGTTTGCCAATGAAGCAACCGGATGGTGTTGTAGAAAACGTAACAAATCAAATGAACCTGCTCCATCCAAACGGTTGGTTGCCTCTCGGACTATCGTTATATAGGACATGCTGTATCCTGGTACAGGTTCACTGGCAGCAAGCCGTTCATTGAAGTAATACAGATAACCTGATAAACCATGCAATGAGGTATTCTGTACATTGGGTAAATGGATTTCCATCAGACGTTTGTCGATGTCTGACAATATTTCATCCGAGTTACCCTCTACAAACCTGTTTTTCAACAGATAGAGAATACCCCATCCAATTCCGGAAAGACCTGAAATGAAATCCAGTGGTGTATCTGCATGTATATCCTCAAAAATATCATCCAGCAACTTATCAGCATATTCCGCATACAACGGTTGACCCGTATGTCGGGCATAGTGATAGAAGAAGAGCACGATGCCCATCTTGCCGGACAATAGCCCGACATCAGTTGTCTCACAGGAATGAAACAACGAATAATTGATACATTGTTTGATTGAATCCATTTTACCCATGGCTATCTTTTTATTTTACCTGTTATTTCTTCTTACAACGAATAATCAGCTGGTTTGTACCATAATCAAAGGTATCGAATTGCTGCTGCAATTCCTGCTTCAACGTATAATGCCCCTCCTCCAGCAGGTTCTGTAAGTCATACCATTCGATTTTGTCATAAAAATAGTCCTCCGATTCAAAACGGGGCCAAAAATCGATACAGCCCAATATGTCATCCTTGATCTTCTGCTGTGCATCCTTTTGTTGTACAAAGCCCTCGCGTGTGACTTTATCGTACAACATATACCGGAAATCATCCCCATCGTCATCCCAGCGGGCACGCTGGACTGTCAGATAGACATAACGGTCATCTTCTAAGGCTGCCGCCACTTGCCAATAATCCATTCCATGCTTTTCAAATGCTTCCCAGTCATACCAGGCTGCATATTCATTCGGTAAATGAAGCGATCCCATGTTGCACACGAGATAGGGGATACGTTCCGTCCCGTTTACCTGATATATCGTGTCCTCATCCATCTGACCTTTCGTATACAACTTACCATCATGGCGGTAAAAGCTCCTCTGTCTCGTCGAGTTATAACTCCGTAATCCTCCTTCAACCCCCAGCATGCCATAAATCGGATTCGGGTAGGTACGGAGAGTGTCTCCATTCCGGCTGATGACCGCATAACGGTTCGGCGGTAGAGGATCACTGGCGTGATTGCATGCCCAGATCAATGAGTCCTGGAAGGCAAAATAGCAGAATTCTGTTCCCTTGTTCATATACAGATACTTTCCGTCAAAATCATAATGATACAAATTATGACAATCAGAAACTAAAATTTCTCGATTTCCATAATCTACATCAAAATCGAGCATGGATTTATATTCGCCAGGGCCCTGTCCCCGTTTTCCGATGGTAGTCACATACAGACCATTGCTCGTGAACTTGTATAAAACCAATCGCGCAGCCACCAAAAGAAAGTCCTCCACGGGTTTCACACCATGTATGTTCGTAATGATCAGATCTTCGGGTGTCTTTAACTCCAAATACTCGATCGTATCTACCAGTTCGGAGAGCTTGACAGTCCGTTCTGTTTCCAGACATTTTTCTATATCTACTACATAAGGTAACGATTCGTCCTGCGAATCTGATCTTTTCTGTACACAGCCTTGGAGTACAAATAAGATTGTCAACAGGAAAAACAACTGATTATACATATAAATTCTTTATAAAGTGATTCAAAAGGATTGATTGTCGTTTATTATAACAATCAATCCTTTCTTAGAGAAAAATGTGGAGTTTAGACTATTCGAACAGTGTCTTCCAATTTGGTTCAGCATCTGCCTTCGCAGGAGTCTGTGTTCCACATTTTTGTGAACAATAAATATTGGAGCCACCACCTTTCAACAGATTCATCTGCCGATCTTTCAATTCTCTGTCTGACAACTC
>JBJECC010000027.1:0-3364 GCA_051870655.1 Parabacteroides sp.
AGGAAAGCCCAAAGTTTATGCTTTACTTTGCGGTGAAAATAGTTACACATTTTTAATGAATAGCAGAAACCGCTAATTTTAATAAATACTATGGTAGAACAAACAAAAGTAACAGCACTGGATGAAGTCGTTGTGCGTTTCGCCGGTGACTCGGGTGATGGAATGCAGTTGGCAGGGAACATCTTTTCTACAATCTCAGCCACAGTAGGAAATGGTATCAGCACGTTTCCCGACTATCCGGCAGACATCCGTGCTCCGCAAGGATCACTGACAGGTGTCTCAGACTTTCAAGTACACATCGGTGCAGGTAAGGTGTTCACACCGGGTGACAAATGTGATGTGCTGGTAGCCATGAATGCGGCTGCCTTAAAGACACAGTACAAAGCTGCCAAATCGACGGCTTGTATCATCATCGATACAAACTGTTTCGAGAAGAAAGATTTGGAAAAGGCTGCTTTCAAGACAGACAACCCCATCGAAGAACTGGGTATCAAACAGAGTGTCATTGCAGCGCCTATCTCACAGATGGTGAAGGACTGCTTGGAGGGCTCCGGCATGGATGTAAAGGCCATGTTGAAGTGCCGCAACATGTTCGCGCTGGGTTTGGTTTGCTGGCTGTTCAACCGCGACCTGTCAATTGCCGAAAACTTCTTGCGTGAGAAATTCGCCAAAAAGCCGGCTATCGCAGAAGCGAACATCAAGGTAATCCATGCCGGTTACGACTATGGACATAACACACACGCTTCGATTGATCATACATATCAGGTAGAAACGAAAGAGAAGGTGCCCGGAAAGTACATGGACATCAACGGTAACAAGGCGACTGCCTACGGTCTGATTGCAGCGGCTGAAAAGGCCGGCCTGAGACTCTTCTTGGGTTCCTATCCGATCACTCCGGCTACCGACATCCTGCACGAGTTGTCCAAACACAAGTCACTGGGTGTAATCACCGTACAGTGTGAGGATGAGATCTCCGGCTGTTCAACAGCTGTCGGTGCCTCTTTTGCCGGTGCATTGGCTGTCACTTCCACTTCCGGCCCGGGTGTCTGCCTGAAATCAGAAGCCATGAACTTGGCGGTCATCACAGAGTTGCCGTTGGTAGTCATCGACGTACAGCGTGGCGGTCCCTCTACCGGTCTGCCTACCAAGTCTGAACAGACCGATATGTTGCAGGCACTCTTCGGACGTAACGGTGAATCTCCGATGCCTGTCATTGCAGCGACCTCTCCGACCGGATGCTTCGATGCAGCCTACAACGCTTGTAAGATTGCCTTGGAGCACATGACTCCGGTGGTTCTGTTGACCGATGCGTATGTAGCCAATGGCTCCAGTGCCTGGAAATTACCGGTATTGGAAGAGTATCCGGCCATCAATCCGCCGTATGTGACTCCCGAAATGAAAGACAACTATACCCCCTATATGCGTAATCCGGAAACCGGTGTCCGTTACTGGGCTATCCCGGGCCAGGAGGGCTATCGCCACATCTTGGGTGGTCTGGAAAAGGACAGCAACACAGGAGCGATCTCCACAGATCCGGTCAACCACGATTTGATGTGCCGTCTGCGTGCTGAGAAGGTGGCAAAGATTCAGGTGCCGGACGTAGAGGTAGAGGGTTGCGCAGAAGATGCCGATCTGTTGATCGTCGGTTTCGGTGGTACGTATGGACACCTCTATTCCGCCATGCAGGAAATGAACCAGGCCGGTCATAAAGTCGCTTTGGCCCACTTTACTTACCTGAACCCGCTGCCGAAGAACACGGCAGAAGTACTGAAGAAGTACAAGAAGGTAGTGGTAGCTGAGCAGAACTTAGGCCAGTTTGCCGGTTATCTCCGCATGAAGGTTGATGGATTCGTTCCGTATCAATTTAATGAAGTGAAAGGCCAGCCGTTTGTTGTCAGCGAATTAGTTGATGCTTTCACCGAGATATTAAACAAGTAATCACCGTCAAAAGAAAGTAAAAACAATGAGCGCATATACTGCACAAGACTTCAAAAAAGGACAACCTCGTTGGTGTCCGGGTTGTGGCGACCACTTTTTCTTGGCGTCGCTTCACAAGGCTATGGCCGAAATCGGTGTAGCCCCCCACAATACAGCCGTGATTTCCGGTATCGGTTGCTCCAGCCGTTTACCCTATTATATGAATACGTATGCCATGCAGACCATACACGGTCGTGCAGCAGCCATCTCTACCGGTTTCAAGGTAGCCAATCCGGATATTACCGTTTGGCAGATCTCCGGTGACGGTGATGGTCTGGCAATCGGTGGTAACCATTTCATCCATGCGATCCGTCGTAACATCGACATCAACATGATTCTGTTGAACAACCGTATCTATGGTTTGACAAAAGGACAGTACTCACCGACCTCTCCGCGTGGATTCGTCAGCAAGTCTTCTCCTTATGGTACCGTAGAAGATCCGTTCCATCCGGCAGAACTTTGCTTCGGTGCCCGTGGCCGTTTCTTTGCCCGTGCCGTAGCTACCGACTCTCCGGGTACAGTGGCGATCCTGAAAGCAGCCGCAGCCCACAAGGGTGCAGCCGTTTGTGAGATCCTGCAGAACTGTGTCATCTTCAACGATGGTACACACGAATCTGTATATAACAAGGCCGGACGTGCCAAGAATGCCATCTATCTGGAACATGGCAAACCGATGTTGTTCGGCGAGAACAATGAATTTGGTCTGATGCAGGATGGTTTCGGACTGAAGGTTGTCAAATTGGGTGAGAATGGCATCACGGAAAAGGATATTCTCGTACACGATGCTCACTGCATGGACAACACGCTGCAATTGAAGTTGGCGTTGATGGAGGGTCCGGACTTCCCGGTTGCGCTGGGTGTCATCCGCGACGTAGAGGCTCCGACATACAATGATGCCGTTCATGAACAGGTGGAAGAGGTGACTGCCAAGAAGAAGTATCACAATTTCCAGGAGCTGTTGATGACCAACGACATTTGGGAAGTAAAATAAAGAATCTATCTTTATAGACCACAACGAGGCTACCTTTGAAAAAGGGCAGCCTCGTTTGCTTCATAAAGGATGGAAACCGACTGACTATTCCGCTTGATATGGAGGAGGGGGACTCCATCTTGAAAAATCACAGAGTTTTAATCTTTTCTGCTGATAATCCGGAAATTTCAGCGATCGTCGCTAAGTCCATTCCTCGACGCTTCATGGCAGCAGCCATTTCTATTTTGCCTTCCGTTCGGCCTTTTTCCTCACCGATCTTAATGCCTTCAGCTCTACCCTCTTCCCGTTCCGTATGGAGCGAATCCATATAGGCATAGTCATTCATGAGGCTCATCTGATAAGCCAACATCTCGTCGGGAGACATACGCGACATCGACGCGATATGTTTCAGCTTCT
>JBJECC010000028.1:0-17530 GCA_051870655.1 Parabacteroides sp.
TCGGAGACGTTTTGCATGAAATCTATTTGGAGATGCCGAAATTTCAATTACCTTTAAGTGCCCCCCCGATTTGCCTGACAAACAAAAAAAATCCCCCGACCGAAAGGGCCGGGGGTATGCTAACCTCCTGTGACGGGAGGAATCAGATCAGTTTTTCCAGATCTTTCAGGTTGTTGGCCACCTCTTCGTCGGTCACTTCGTAGTTACGCAGATCACCGGAGAAATACTGGTCGTAGGCCGCCATGTCGATCAGGCCATGACCAGAGAGGTTGAAGAGGATGGTACGCGGTTTGCCTTCCAACTTCGCCTGTTCTGCCTCGCGGATGGCAGCGGCAATGGCATGAGAAGACTCCGGAGCCGGAATGATACCCTCTGCACGGGCAAACAATGTAGCCGCCTTGAAGGTGTCGAGCTGCTGGATATCAACGGCCTCCATCAGCTTGTCTTCCAGCAACTGGCTGACAATGGAACCGGCACCATGATAACGCAGACCGCCGGCATGGATATTGGCCGGTGCAAAATTGTGGCCCAAGGTGTACATCGGGATCAACGGCGTGTAACCTGCTTCATCACCAAAGTCATACTGCAACTGGCCACGGGTCAGCTTCGGACAAGAGGCCGGTTCGGCAGCTACGATACGGATGTCATGTCCCTCCGTCAGCTTATGACGCAGGAAAGGATAGGTGATACCGGAGAAGTTGGATCCGCCACCGAAGCAACCGATCACTACATCGGGATATTCACCTGCCATCTCCATCTGTTTCTCAGCCTCCAGACCGATCACTGTCTGATGCAACATCACGTGGTTCAACACGCTACCCAAGGTATATTTGCAGTTCGGTGTCTGGATAGCCAGTTCGACAGCCTCCGAAATGGCTGTACCCAAGCTACCCATGTAGTTCGGATGTTCCGTCAGGATCTTACGGCCTGCCTTCGTACTCATACTCGGAGAGGCGATCACCTGGGCACCGAAGGTCTGCATGATGGAGCGACGGTAGGGCTTCTGCTGGTAGCTGACCTTCACCATATAGACGGCCAGTTCCAGACCAAAAGCCTTGGCCGCATACGAGAGGGCTGCACCCCACTGGCCTGCGCCTGTCTCCGTGGTGATATTGGTAATTCCCTCTTTCTTGGCATAATAAGCCTGCGCAATGGCCGAATTCAACTTGTGCGAACCGACCGGGCTGACGCTCTCATTCTTGAAATAGATGTGAGCCGGCGTGTCCAAAGCCTTTTCCAGGCCGAAAGCGCGTACCAGCGGAGTCGGACGCCAGATCTTATATTGTTCACGTACCTCTTCAGGAATTTCAATCCACGCATCGGTCGTATTCATCTCCTGATGAGAGACGGCCTTGGAGAAGAGCGGATAAAGATCCTCTTCCTTCAGAGGTTCTTTGGTTGCCGGATTCAACATAGGCCGTGGCTTGTTCTTCATGTCCGCCACAATATTATACCAAGCCGTTGGTATATCTTTCTCTTGCAATAAAAACTTTTTTGTGCTCATATTCGTTATTTGCTGTACAATTTGGAAACAAAGGAACAAATAATATTTCACTCCTCAAATGGATTAGCTAAAATATATGGTTACCTTTGCCCGAAAAAACGAAATGATGAAAATGAGGAGATTCCTGCCGCTGATGCTGTTTTGGGCCTTAGTCTGGAGCAGCCAGGCACAGAAAATGAATTTCACCTATCGCTTCTACGGACAAGTCCTTGGAGATCTGTTTTATAACTCACGCGCCAATGCAGAAAGTGTAGATGGACTGTTCTATCTATACCCCAAAGACAAACGGCCGGATGCAGACGGCAACGATCTGAACGCCCAGGCGAACGGCAGTTTCTATCTGCTCTACTCCCGATTGGGACTGGACGTGACCGGACCGCAGATCGGTTCCGCCAAATCCTCCTTGAAGTTAGAAGTCGATTTCCGCGGATCCGGCTCCAACTGGGCAGTCATGCGAATCCGTCATGCCTATGTCAATCTGGACTGGGGCCGTTCCGCCCTGTTGGTGGGACAGACCTGGCATCCGCTCTTCGGCGATGTCTCGCCCCAAATGCTGAACCTGAACACCGGAGCTCCGTTCCAGCCCTTCAACCGCAGTCCGCAATTCCGTTACCGCTACACACAACAGGGGTGGCAACTGACGGCTGCCGCCTTATGGCAATTGCAATATCTCTCCACCGGCCCCAACGGCAAGAGCGAGGAATACATCAAAAACAGCTGTGTGCCGGAGTTTTACTTCGGGATAGACCGTAAACACGGACAGTGGCAGGCCGGTGCCGGTCTGGAGGTGCTCTCCTTAGTGCCGCGTACAGAGACCACGATGAATACAGAGGGAAAGACCCTCACCTTCCAGGTCAACGAGCGCATCACGACCCTTTCGGGTGAGGTCCACTTCAAATATCAGGCAGACAACTGGTTCGTGGCGGGAAAAAGCCTGCTGACCTCCAACCTCACGCAGACCAGTAACTTGGGCGGTTATGGCGTGACCGCGATAGACTCCCGCACCGGTGAACAAAGCTATGCCCCCTACCGCTTCTCCCAGACCTGGCTGAACGTGGTCTATGGCAAGAAATGGAAGCCTGGTCTCTTCGTCGGCTACGCCAAGAACTTGGGTGCCAAGGAGGAGCTGGTCGGCAAGACCTACGGTGTCGGACTGGATGTGGACCAGATTTTCTCCACCAACATCCAGCTCTCCTACAACCTGCCGAACTGGCGTGTAGGCGTTGAATACTCTCCATCGTGGGCCTGGTATGGAACAGCCGACTGGGAAGAGGGAGGCCGCATCGCGCAGACACACTCCATCGCCAATCATCGCGTGGTAGGCGTTTTGATTTATCAATTCTGAGTCAAAAATCCTCAATGATGCGGACTGAATGTAGAAAAGCATTACTTTTGCAGTTTGAATAACGAGTAACAAGTTGAATTAGAAAAAAGAATGGACAAAGTAAGTTATGCGCTCGGACTGAGCATCGGCAACAATTTCCGCAATGCGGGCATCAAGAATCTCCAGGTAGAGGATTTCATGAAGGGATTGAACGATGTGTTGTCGGAAGGCGAGCCGGCCATCAGCTATGAGGAGGCTCAGAAAGTCATCAACGAATATTTCGCGCAACTGCAAAAAGAGAAGTTCGAAAACAACAAACAAGCCGGTGAAGAGTTCCTGCGTATCAACCGGGAAAAGGCAGGTGTCGTGGAACTGCCCAGCGGTTTGCAATACCAGGTGTTCAAACAGGGTACAGGTGCCAAGCCGAAAGCGACCGACAAGATCCGTTGCCACTATCACGGCACCCTGATCAACGGTACGGTATTCGACAGCTCTGTCGATCGCGGTGAGCCGATAGAGTTCAGTGTCAACCAAGTGATTCCGGGCTGGACCGAGGCGTTGCAGCTGATGAATGTCGGATCCAAATGGCGTCTCTTTATCCCGTCTCACCTGGCCTATGGCGAACGGGGTGCCGGACAGGCCATCGAGCCGAACAGCACGTTGATCTTCGACGTAGAATTATTGGATATCGTAAAATAAAAGTATAGAGAATATAACAAGGTAACATGAAAAAGGTAAGTGTATTAGTTGCTACAGTGATTGTAGCCATGAGTGCTTCTTTCACCTCTTGCGATTCACACAAGAGCGCCAGTCTGAAAACAGCCATCGACAGTGCCAGCTACGCCATCGGTATCAACACCGGTGCCAACTATCGGGCTAACCTGAAGACATTGCCGGGTGGAGAAGCCAATGTGGACGATTTGATTGCCGGCTTCATCCAGGCCATCAAAGGTGACTCTGCCGCCATGAAGATGACTCCGGAGACTGCCCAGCAGTATCTGCAGACCTACTTCGTAGAGGCTTCTGCAAGAGAGGCACAGAAGAACAAAGAGGAAGGTGAGAAATTCCTGTCTGAAAACAAGACCAAAGAGGGTGTCATCACCACAGAAAGCGGTCTGCAATATAAGGTAGAGACAGAGGGCACCGGTGAGAAGCCGACTGCAGCTGACCGTGTCAAGGTACATTACACAGGCACACTGCTGGACGGCACCAAGTTCGACAGCTCTGTCGATCGTGGTGAACCGGCTGAATTCGGTGTAAGCCAGGTGATCAGAGGCTGGACAGAGGGCCTGCAGATCATGCCGGCCGGTTCCAAATATACCTTCTGGATTCCGTCAGAGTTGGCTTATGGCGAACGGGGTGCCGGTCAGGATATCAAGCCGAACAGCGTACTGAAATTTGAGGTTGAGCTGCTGGAGGTGATCAAGGCTGACGACGCCAAGAAATAAGAGGAAGGATTCCGATTGTAAAGATAAAAAAGCGGGTTGAATGAGCTTTTACGCAAATTCCACCCGCTTTTATTGTTTATCGCTTACTTTTCCTTTCAAAATGGCACGATATTCAATTTTTATGCATACATTTGGCACGTCAAATCTAAGCATATTATAAAGCAAGAGTGATTATGGAGAAAATAGACAGATTGGATCGGCAGATCTTGAGCATCATATCCAAGAATGCCCGTATTCCATTCAAAGATGTGGCTGAAGAGTGCGGAGTGTCCCGCGCTGCCATTCATCAACGGGTCCAACGCATGATCGATATGAATGTCATCATCGGGTCCGGCTATCACATAAACCCGAAGGTGTTGGGATACAACACCTGTACCTATATCGGTATCAAGTTGGAGCGTGGTTCCATGTACAAGGAGGTGGTTCCCGAATTCGAGAAGATCCCGGAAGTGGTGGAATGCCACTTCACGACAGGTCCTTACACCATGTTGATCAAGCTGTATGCACGTGACAACGAACATCTGATGGAGTTGCTGAACACACGCATACAGGAAATTAAGGGCGTGACCGACACAGAGACGCTGATCTCCCTCCGCCAGAGTGTAAAACGGGAAATTCCGATCCATGACGTATTGGAAGAGGGCGAATAAGGATTCGGTCCTTGCCAAAGAATAACCCCTTCGGAAGGGCGGACAGCCGATTCCGAAGGGGTTATTCTTTGCTTGTCTTATGCCTGGCAGGTCAGATCGCCTTACCGGTTTCCCTTGATCAGGTTCATGAACTCTTCACGCGTTTTCGCCTGCTGGAAGAATCCCGTAAAATCGGAAGTGGTCGTCAGCGAATTCTGCTTCTCCACCCCACGCATCTGCATACACATGTGCTGTGCCTCAATGACCACCATGACACCCAGCGGATCCAAAGTCTTCTGGATACAATCCTTGATCTGCATGGTCAGGCGCTCCTGAATCTGCAAACGGCGGGCAAAGATATCCACCACGCGCGGGATCTTGCTCAAACCGGTAATATAGTTTTTGGGGATATAAGCCACATGCGCCTTGCCGAAGAAGGGAAGCATGTGATGTTCACAAAGCGAGAAGAAATCAATGTCTTTGACGATGACCATCTGTTTATAATCCTCCTCTTTGAACATGGCAGACCGGAGCACGGCCTCCGGATCTTCCCGATAACCTTTGGTCAGGAACTGCATGGCCTTGGCCACACGCATCGGAGTTTTCACCAACCCCTCCCGCTCCACATCTTCGCCCAAGAGGGAAATAATCTCTTTATAATGATCGGCCAAGATAGCCTGTTCAGCCACTAACTGTGTCTCTTCCTTTACAATCATCTCAATTCAAGGGTATTTTAATCTCTTCCTTCACAATATACATCTCTTTGCCGTATGAGGGGAACGCATCCATCAGCAGCCGCATCATGTGGTAGGCCTCTTCATGCGAACGGTAATCCCCTACGCGCAATTTCCAGAACGGGGCATTGTAGGTGACGTAGGTAGGTACGTCGGGGAAAAGGGCTTTGATCTCTTTCTCTTTTTCAAAGGCCTCCTCCTTGGATGCACGCTGGTTGTTTCCGGAGAACACCTGCGTGCGGAATCCTTGCATCTTCAGGTAGGTAACTTCGTCGGTTGTCTCCACGTTGGCCCCTTTCAGCCGCACGCCCACCAGATCCTGAATGGCTTTTGACTGATGGATGATCACTTCACCCTGGCCGACTCCCCGGTTCTGCAACGCATCAAAGATACTCTCCTGAGCCGACAGTCCTGAAAAGGCGGAAACCATCCAGACAAATAGAAAAAGGATACAAGGAATAGTTCTCATATATATATAGAAAATAACAGACCCGGCAGGGATCGGAGACCGCCTGCCAGGTTGGTTTATAGGAATACTTTTATTAGAAAGCCTCAATGATCGGCATGAATTTCTCAACTGCCAAAGAAGCGCCACCAATCAGACCGCCATCCACGTCCGGTTTAGCGAACAATTCCTTTGCATTGCCTGCGTTGCAGCTACCACCATACAGGATTGTACAGTTGTCAGCGATCTCCTGGCCATACTTGGCAGCCAATGTAGCACGGATATGTGCGTGGATCTCCTCTGCCTGATCCGCTGTAGCAGTCTTACCTGTTCCGATTGCCCAAACCGGTTCGTAAGCCAGGATGATCTTGCCGAAGTCCTCAGCTGAAAGGCTGAACAAAGAACCTTCGATCTGCGCATCTACCACTTCGAAGTGCTTGCCGGCTTCTCTCTCTTCCAATACCTCACCGATACAGAAGATCGGAGTCAGACCGTTTGCCAATGCCAGTTCAACCTTTGTCTTCAAGATTTCCGGAGTCTCGTGGTAGTAAGCACGTCTTTCAGAGTGACCCAAGATCACATATTTAGCACCTGTGGAAGCAACCATGGCAGCAGATACCTCACCTGTGAAAGCACCCTTCTCCTTGTCTGCACAGTTCTCAGCAGCTACACCGATCTTGTCTGTATCGATCGCAGCAGCTACGCTGGCCAAGTGAGTGAACGGAGTACCGATGATTACATCACAATTCGGAGTCTTGCCCTTCAACGCTTCGTCCAAACCCTTTGCCAAAGCCAAACCTTCAGCCAAAGTGGTGTTCATTTTCCAGTTTCCTGCAACAATATTCTTTCTCATAACTTAATAATTTAATATGTAAATGAATTCATTTTACTTCCTGCTTGCGCTTTTGTCTGCGGCGATGTCTGATGCAATCATATACCCAAACAAGCAACAAAGGTACGGCAAAAGTAAATAGGTTGGTTATCTTGCTGCCCTCTTCTTCGTTTTTTCTGTCAATTTCTGACAGATCGTCGGGCGTATGGGTGTTCCAAAAGACTTCTGACGGAATATCATGATAGTGCCACTTCCGCAAGACGGTCCCCTGCCGCAGCAGCATCAGTCCCGGATTGGAACGGATCATGGTCTTCAGCATCACGTCGTCTGCCTGCAGGAACGGATATTCGGCACCTGTGTTGTCCACCCATTCCTGAATGGCCTCCTCGGAAGAGCCGGTCACTCCATAGAAACCCAAATGATGTTCCAGCGCAAAGTCATAGGTGCTGTTGATGGCGTCGATCGCCTCATCATCCGCCTCCTCCACCTTGGGGAAAATCAGCAGGAACTGCAATTCAGCCGCCTGCAGGATAGAGTCGGCCACATCCTCTCCGTCTGTCGTATAGAGATTGAAGGCGGCAATAGGCGGCGTATATCCTTTGCGGACCAGCTCCGTCTCCGTATCCACAAAAACCCACGTACTGTCTTCCAACGGAGCCTCTTCCAGAGAGAAACGTTTGCGGACCCCTTCCTTCTCGTAAATGAAGGTAGAGCGATATTCATCCTCAGGTGCTCCCTCCGGAATCTGCATCAATTCCGGGATATTGGCCCCCACTTTGTAAGGACGGAAATCTATCACGGGCAAATGGGCATAATTGTAATAGGCGAAGAGGATACAGCAGGTATAGGAATAGGTGGGAACGAACCAGTAGGCATGATAGGTAAATCCGGCCCACATCCGTTGATTATCGCGAAACAGCACACAGGCCGCTGCCAATAACAAGATATTCTTGTAGAAAGTTTGCCAATTCGTCAGAACCAGTGCCTCCCCAAAACAGCCGCAATCCGACACCGGATTGAACAGGGCCAGATAGAGCGTCAAAGGAGTCATGAACAGCATGAAGACCAGCACCAGGAAAGAGGTGTATTTCCGATAGACACCTGCCAACACGCAGACGCCCAAGGAAAACTCCAATGCCGACAATCCAAAGGAGAAGGCCTCCTTAGCCGGCAACAAAAACAGTAAATCAAAAGAGGTGAGATATTCTCCAATCTTGATGGCCCCTCCAACAGGGTCGATGGCTTTGACAATCCCGGAAAAGACAAAGACAAGACCGATCAACAACCGGCTACACTCGACAAGAATTTTGCGCAAGGTGGCTGACGAGATCCCTTCAATCTTCACCGTATTCCAATTTAATCAGTCCGAACAAAGCGTAGTTGATCATATCCATGTAATTGGCATCGACACCCTCCGAGACCAAGGTCTGCCCGTGATGGTTCTCAATCTGTTTGGTACGATACAGCTTCATCAGAATCAGATCGGTATAGGAACTGATCCGCATCTTGCGCCAGGCCTCGTCATAATCATGATTCTTCGCATACATCAGCTGTTTGGTCTGTGTCATGTATTGGTCATACAGCCGCAACGCCTCCTCATTGGAAATATCGGTTGTATCGGCAAAGCCCAACGCCAACTGGATCAACCCGATGATCCCGTAATTCACAATGCCGACAAACTCCGGATAGATTCCCTCACCCACCATACTGGTGCCTTTGATCTCCAAACTGCGGATCCGATTGGCCTTGATGAAAATCTGATCCGTCACAGACTGCGGACGCATGATCCGCCACGACGGACCATAGTCTTTGAGTTTCTTCTCGAACAGATCGCGACATTTGGCGATCAGCTGTTCAAACTGTTCTTCTGTCTTTGGCATATCCTTATGAACAACGGATAGAACGTCCTAATTTCAAAATGGTTGTCTTGGAGATACCGTTAAGTTCGCACAGCTTCTCGACCGTAGTGCCATACCGTGCAGCAATCGCACTTAACGTATCGCCCGACTGAATCCGATGATAGACCGGCTCTCCCTCCACCGAAGCAACCGGATTGGCCGATGCGTCTGCCTTCACCACAATCTGTTTTTGCGCCTTGGCCGATGTGGTAGTTGTCGAAGCACGCTTGGCAGCAGGAGCAGTCTCAGCTCCGGCACTGCAACGGATCGACTGACCCAAACGAAGAATCGAAGTAGGTTTCAAACCATTCAACTGGCAAAGCTTAGCGACAGTCGTACCATACATACGGGCGATTTTACTCAACGTGTCACCCGACTTCACCCGGTGATACACCATCTGGTCGGAAGAGGAAGTATAGATGTTGCTCCGCTGACCACGGACCTTCACGTTGCGAAACACATACGAATCCTGATGCGGTACACCATTCTCAAAATCAATAATTTCAGCGGGATTGATGGCCTGACCCAGGAACCGGGTCTCAAAATGGAGGTGAGAACCTGTCGAACGCCCTGTATTACCACCCAACCCGATGGTCTCTCCGGCACGGACAATCTGATTGACATCCACCAGAATCTTGGAAAGATGGCCATAGACCGTTTCCAGTCCGTTCGGATGACGGATCACGACATAATATCCATAACCCCGGCGTTCAAAGCTTTTGATACGGATCTTTCCGTCAAATGCAGCACGGATCGTATCTCCCTTAAGCACCTTCAAATCAATTCCTTTATGCATACGACGACGTCTGGGACCGAACTTGGAGGTCACACGCGCCATGGAATCTATGGCAATAGGATAGACAAATGTGGAACAGTTGATGACAAAGGAATCGGGCAGATTGATCTTGTTCTTGCCACGGAACGGATCGACCCATTGGTTTTCCCAGTTGGACTCATACAACTCATCGGCCGGGAACATCAAATCCTCCATGGCGATCAGTTCGGCTTCCTCTTCCTCTTTCAGGACAGCCAATTCCTTGGAGACAATGTCCTTCTTAAACCCGACGCGGTCCGCCATCAATTCGTCCACGCGACGGTTCATCAATTCTGCATGTTCAGCTGAGACTTTAGAGGACGTCACCTTTTTCTGCGGTTCTTTAGCAACAACCACGGTGGACATGACAGCCGTGCAGCATATAAATAGAAATGCTTTAAAGTTCATTTGTTAGATTCAGACTTAATTCTTGGTAAATAGAGTCCTCCGACATCGCTGTCGCAACTCGACTCTTCAAAGGTCGGTATTTTGATTAAGCCTTCAAAATCAGCGCATGTGAAATTTTCTCAATAAAAATTCCTAATCCTGAGAGTATTGCACAAAATAGATTGGCGTTTAGACACTTAAATAAATATATGTTTTACAACATATTAGCTGATTTGTCCCCAATCCACTTGCCGACTGAAGAGAATTTGGACTCTTTTGGAAAGAATCGGGTGCTGTTCGAACTGCAAATCGGGGTCTTTGTCCAATATCTCCTGTGCCAAGTCACGGGCATACTGAAGGATCTGCCCGTCTGCCGCCAGGTTCGCCACCTTCAGCTCCAGACTCATACCGCTCTGTCGGGTACCCTCCAAATCCCCATAGCCACGCAAGCGCAGATCGGCCTCAGCAATCTCGAAACCATTGTTGCTGCTTACCATAATCTCCAACCGTTTCCGGGTCTCATGACTCAACTTGTAGGAGGAGACCAGAATGCAATAGGATTGTTCTGCCCCACGTCCCACACGCCCCCGCAACTGATGGAGCTGCGACAGGCCGAAACGCTCGGCACTCTCAATCACCATGACTGAAGCATTCGGCACATTCACCCCCACCTCGATCACAGTGGTCGCCATCAGGATCTGGGCCTCTCCGGAAATGAACTTCTGCATCTCCCGGTCCTTCTCGACAGTCTTCATCCGACCATGTACCATACAGACCTGATACTCCGGGAAGACCTGCTTGAAGGTTTCAAAGCCCGCTTCCAGATCCTTGTAGTCCAACTTCTCGTTTCCCTCAATCAAGGGATAGACCACATAGACTTGCCGCCCCTTGCGGATCTCCGTGCGCAGGAACTCATAGAGCTCCGCCTTCTTGTTGTCATAGCGGTGAATGGTCCGCACCGGCTTGCGGCCCGGTGGCAGTTCATCAATGACGGAGACATCCAAGTCACCATACAGGGTCATGGCCAGCGTCCGGGGAATAGGGGTAGCAGTCATCACCAGAATATGGGGAGGAATCTGATTCTTACCCCATAGGCGGGCACGTTGCTCCACACCGAAGCGATGCTGTTCGTCGATAATGGCCAACCCCAACGAGGCAAAGGAGACCTGCTCCTCCAACAGGGCATGTGTCCCGATCACCAACTGAATCTCACCTGTGGCAATGGCCGGCAGGATCTGGTTCCGTTCCCGCTTCTTGGTCGATCCGGTCAAGAGGGCAACCCGGATATCCATATCCTTCAGGAAAGCTTGAATGGTGGCAAAATGCTGTGTGGCCAGAATCTCCGTGGGAGCCATGATACAGGCCTGGCACTGATTGTCCAGCGCCAACAGCATGCAGAGCAGGGCCACCAAGGTTTTACCGCTTCCCACATCCCCCTGCAACAGGCGGTTCATCTGTCGTCCGCTACCCATATCGGCCCGGATCTCCCGGATCACCCGTTTCTGTGCCTGCGTCAGTTCAAAGGGCAGATGCTCTTTATAAAAGGTATTGAAATAGTCGCCCACTTTGGGAAACAGGATGCCCCGCTGCTTCTGTTTCCGCCGTTGTGCCGTTTGCAGCATGTGGAGTTGGATGAAGAACAGCTCTTCAAACTTCAGCCGGAGTTGTGCCTTTCGCATCCAGTCGATCGATTCCGGGAAATGGATATTCTTGATGGCTTGCGACAACGGAATCAGTTGCGTCCGTTGCAGGATGTCAGGCGAGAGTGTCTCTGGAATCTCCCATTTCAGATTGGTCAACAGTGTAAAGACCAGATTCTGTATGGCCCGCGAATTGAGGAACGCGCGTTTCATCCGATCGGTCGTATTGTAAAAGGGGGTCAGTCCGGCGGCCACCTGAGCTGCCTGAGACAACGGATCCACCTCCGGATGCACGATATTGAAGGTACGGCCAAACTCCGTCGGTTTCCCGAACACAATGTAGTCCACATCCGGCTTCAATTTATCCTTGATCCATTGGATCTGCTTGAACCAGACCAGATCCAGCATACCGGTTCCATCGGAGAACTTGCCGATCAACCGTTTGGCAGTTCCCTCCCCTAACGTCTCGAAAGAGACAATCCTGCCTTTCAGCTGGATATAGGGCATGGAACCGTTGATCTCGCTGACCCGATAGAAACGGCTGCGGTCTATATATTTATAAGGTACATAATACAACAGATCTTCATACGAAGAAATACGAGCCTCCTTCTGCAATATCTCCGCACGCTTGGGACCTACACCGGGCAGGTAAGCCACAGACCGTTTATGAAGATCCAACCACATCATTCCATTCCTTTCCTTTTCGGTTTACCTCCTATATCGATCCGCCTGTCTGGATTTGATCAAGGCTTCTGCCACTAACCGGTCGAACGGGGTAGTCAGCTTGATATTTTCCCGATTGCCCTCCACCAGCCGCACCTGGCCTCCTGCTGCTTCCACGACAGAGGCATCATCTGTAAACAGCGCGGAATAGGGTTGTTCATACGCTTTCCACAAGAGCTCACTTTGAAAGACCTGAGGCGTCTGGACAGCAAAGAAACGCGTACGGTCAACCGGCCGGCTCTGTTCTGCATTCCCCTCACGCAACGAGTCGATCATGGGCAACATCGGAATGGCAGCCCCCTGTTGTTCCGCAGCTTGGAAACAGGCCTCCACCACCTCCGGAGAGACAAACGGACGTACCCCGTCATGCACCCCGATCAAGGCAGGTTCCTCCAACAGTCCGGCAGTCCGAAGATAACGCAGCCCATTCAGCACCGAATGGAAACGGGTCTCACCCCCTGAGACCATCTGATGAGGAGCCGCACAACCGATTTCCCGACAAAGCATCTCCCAATAGGAACGATGATCATCCGGTAGCACCAAGACCAGTTGGGCGGTCGCATCCCAACGCGCAAACAGTTCCAACGTGTGCATCAACACCGGCTTTCCTGCCAGAGGGATAAACTGTTTCGGGAGATCACCTCCCATGCGCAGGCCCTTTCCGCCTGCCACTATGACTACAATCCGCTTCATGCTTCCAGCTCCTCCAACACCTTTTTGACCTCTTCATCCGCCTTGAACAGCTTGTCCTTACACACTTGTATCAGGCGTGTAGCCTCTTTCACTTTGTCGGAAAGCACATCTACATCCAAATCCCCCTGCTCGATCTCCGCAACGATCCGCCGGAGTTTCTCAATCGCCTCTTTGTATGATTCCATATCTATTCCATTATTTGTTTACAATCACGCTCTGTATGTCTCCATCTGCAAACCGGATTGTCAGCCGGTCATCCACCTGCAATCCATCGGTCCGTTTCACGATCTTCCCATCTTTGAGGGTCAACGTGTACCCACGCTGCAAAATATAGTCGGGAGAGGACATCTTGACAAATTGCTCCTGCAACAAAAGCTGCCTTGTAGCCTCCGCCAACCGATTCCGTACCCGGCCCGGCAATTGGGTAGAAAGGGTTTGCAACCGAAGACGCTCCCCGGCAATCCGCTCCGTGGCACATTGCGGCAAACGATGGGCCAACTGATGCAGCCGGTTCGTATGTTCTGCCAACTGCTGTGTGCTTCGTTCACACAGCCGCTGCTGCAAATCCAACAATTCATTGGCCACCCGATCCATCTGTCCGATCAGGAAAGCCGCTACGGCGGTCGGCGTCTTGAGCCGTGTATGTGCCACCAGATCCACAATCGTATCATCCCGTTCATGCCCGATACCGGTCAGGATCGGCAAAGGGAACTGCGCACAATTGGCGGCCAACAGGTAGGAATCGAAACAGCTCAGTTCCGATTGGGCGCCACCTCCCCGAATGATCACCACCACATCAAACAGCTCCTGATGAAGGAATATCCGTTCCAATGCGGCAATGATTGACTCCTCTGTCCTCTCCCCTTGCATCAAAGCCGGGAAAAGATGGAGATAGAAAGGATAACCCGCCGGATTAGCTGTCAACTGATGGGTAAAATCGCCATATCCGGCCGCTGTAGCCGAAGTAATCACCGCAATCCGTTGCGGCAAAAGGGGAAACGGCAACTCTTTGTTCAGGGTAAAGACACCCTCCTCCTGCAACTGGCGGATGATCTCCTGCCGACGGCGGGCCATGTCGCCCAGTGTATAGGTGGGATCAATATCGATCACGGTTAGATGAAAACCATACAGTTCATGAAAATGGACCGTCACCTCCACCAGCACCTTCAATCCGGAGGCAAAGCGTTGTCCTGTCTCTCCCTCAAAGTAGGGTTTGAGCAAACGGAACGTCTTGGCCCAAATGGAGGCACGGGCCCGGGCAATGATCTGGTGTTCCCCCGAATCCTTTTCGATAAACTCCAAATAACAATGGCCGGAGGCCTGATTGATATGCACATCGCTGGTTTCCGCCCGCAACCAATAGGATTGCGGGAAAGCCGCATCAATCGTCTCTCTCACCCGCGCATTCAGGGCCGAGAGCGTAAGGGCCTGCGAAGTGTGGGAATTATCGGTATTCATGTCTCAACTGTTTATATAGCTTGTAAAAATCCGGCAGGCCGTAACCCAATTCCGGATCAGGCTTGCGCGCCTGTGAGGCATGCATACGTAACTGTCGGATCAGCTCTTTGTTGCTCAATTGAGGAAAGGCTTGCCACAGGCAGATGCTCAATCCAGCCAAAATAGGGGTAGCAAACGAGGTCCCATTGCCATATCGGATAGTCCCGCGGCTATCCACGATGCAACAGCCGCTCCCCATCGCCACGACATCGGGCTTCACCCGTCCATCTGCCGTATATCCCACAGAACTGAATACACTCTTCCGACGTTTGTCATCCACGGCTCCTACACTGACTATATCCACTGCATCGGCCGGAAACGTAATCGTTCCCCAATCGCTGTTTCCTTCATTACCGGCACTGCAAAAGAGCAGCAACCCCTTATCGGCTGCCATCTGGGCCACGCGGCTGACCAGAGCACTGTGTCCATCCAGTTCCTGTTGGGTGTGGCTCCAAGCCTCCTCATCGAATGTATAATAGCCCAAAGAGGAGCTGATGACCGTTACTCCCACACTGTCGGCATACTCCACCGCAGCCGCCCAGTAGTCCTCCTCAACCGGATATTCGCTTCGTCCATCTTCACTCTTCAATAACCAATAGGTGGCATCCGGTGCTGTCCCCACCATGACACCCGGCAGATTCGCCGCTATGCAGGACAACACTTTCGTGCCATGCTCATCCCCCTCAAAGACACTCTCCTCCGGACAGACCAGATTGTGAGTACCGGCAATATGCAAGGAATCAAAGAAGGCCATCCGGTCCACTCCGGAGAAGCCGGCATCGATGACAGCCACACTGACACCTCGACCGGTAAATCCGGCCCGATGTAACCGAATACCGTTCAACAACTTGATCTGCTTCTCTGCATATCCATAATGAGATCGGACAGCCCCATCGGTCAAAGGCAGACGATCCCGTGAGGTTTGCCAGGGCAATGGCTCCTGGATCTTCCCTTTCCATACACAACAGACCGAATCCACAAAAGGGAGTGGCCGCAAACGCTCCCCCAAAGAGGAATCAGCCGTAGCCACTACCACCGTACGCATCCATTTGCTTTTCGCCACGATCCGTGCATCGCCTATCTGCAACCGGTCGAGGTAATCCTGAGAAATAGGGTAATCGCTTTCAGTAATAGCTATCCGGTCCTTCTGTCTGCGTTCCACAGCCCGTTGGGACAGAAAGGAAGTGGATCGATCCACATAGCTCGAAATGTCTCCCTTATCCTTTAGATAGATACGGAAACAATACCGGTTCTCGCTTTGACACAATGCGGTAAATGTGCAAAGGGACCACAATCCGAAGAGGAGCAACAATTGTTTCATACGACAAAGATATATTTTTTTACCGAAAACACTTGCAGATTCAAAAACAATTCCTACCTTTGCACCCGTAAACGAAAAACAACGGTGCCATAGCTCAGTTGGTAGAGCAAAGGACTGAAAATCCTTGTGTCCCCGGTTCGATTCCTGGTGGCACCACTGTTTAAATGGTCAAAGACAAATGAATCCTGACTTCCAAGTGAAGTCAGGATTTTTTGTTTTCTGGCGAATAAGCCTTCCCGCTCCCCGTTTCCATCGACCGGGCTCAAGCGATCAATCGAGTCGGCTCGATAAGGGATGGGAGCCGGCTCAAACAGAGCAGGGAGCCAGGTGGATTCAATTCCTTGAGCAGAAGTGTTAACTGTTAACGCGAAACTCTGTTTTTTTTCGCCTGCCACCCTCTTTTTCCTCTTAGGGAAAATCCCATCTATTCTTATTTATATTATTATATATAATATTTATATATATTATATTTATAATTATATATAGAATCTTATAGATAAGAAGCTTCAAACCACACTGTATATTGAAAAAAACCGCGGTTTCGCGTTAACAGTTAACACCCCCTCCAATTATTCCACCGACTATAGTCTTAGTAACATGCCACCTCTTGGATAGTCATTCCGTCTTCCCATAACTCTCAACGGGTTCTGCCACCTTACTGTATTCTTCCTCGGTGGTCTTATAAGTTCTGACTCTCCTGTCTTCAAGGTATATATGACAAAGTGTATATTCCAATGCTTCCAATGTCTGTTGACGGACTTTCGGCTTCAGCTGACATTCCCAAATGGTGATGCAATGCCAGCCCATAGAAACCAGTTTCTGCCGTTCTTCTATATCTCTGTTCCGGTTCCGTTCAATTTTATTCTGCCAGAACTCAACGTTTGTCTTCGGGAGCACATAATATTTACATCCTGCATGACCATGCCAAAAGCAACCATTGACAAAAATGACTGTTCTGTATTTACGCAATACGAGATCCGGATGTCCCGGTAGTCGCGGATGATTCAATCTATACCGGAATCCACGACTAAACAAGAACTTCCGTACCAGCAATTCCGGCTTTGTGTCCTTCCCTTTTATTGCTGACATACAGCGATGCCTCTGTTCTTTGGTTAGCTTGTCCATATCGATATAGAATTCAAAACTCCTACAACCTCTACCAACATATCAAGAGAAAACACTTTGATTTATAACGCAAATATAGTGATAATACTTGTATAACCTCTCCGATTCACAAAAAAGTGGATTAGACATCCGAAGCCCCCAAGTAGGCTTGCATACGATTTCCAATTCATACAAGCAGCATGAGCACCGATACACAAGTGACGGCAGTGGTGAAATAGCGGAATCCCTTTTCCGGGAGCCGTTTGACCAAAAGGATGCCTAACACACCACCTATCAGTATGAACGGTATTGTACAGGCATCCAACAGGAGTGACGAGACTGTGATATTGTCCCATGCGAATACCTGAATGGGGATTTTGAGGTAGTTGATGACAAGGAAGAACCAGGCGTTAGTCCCCACAAAGCTATACTTTGGCATCTTGACCGACAGAAGGTAGATAGCCATCACCGGTCCGGCGGCATTACCAATCATGGTAGTGAACCCTCCAAGCAGTCCGAAAAGCGGTCCGTACCACC
>JBJECC010000029.1:0-3284 GCA_051870655.1 Parabacteroides sp.
GGCAGAGCACATTGACCGGATTGGCCACCGCACCGCCGAAATGTCCGGAGTGCAGATCCCGGTTCGGACCGGTCACCTCCATCTCCCAATAGGCTAGGCCTCGCAACCCCGTGGTGAGCGAAGGAATCTCCGCACTGACCATGCTGGTGTCAGAGACCAGGATCACGTCACATTGGAGCAGCTCCCGATGTGTCATGCAGAAGGCTTCCAGACTGGGTGAGCCGATCTCCTCTTCTCCTTCGAAAATGAACTTGACATTGCACTGCAGCAGGTCGAGTTGCAGGGCGGTTTCAAATCCTTTCACCTGGATCATGCCCTGCCCCTTGTCGTCGTCTGCCCCTCTGGCCCAGATGCGTCCGTCACGGATGACCGGTTCGAACGGATCGCTTTTCCACAACTCCAGCGGTTCGGCAGGCATCACGTCGTAGTGTGAGTAAACCAGTACGGTCTTCGCCTCCGGAGAGAGGATCCGTTCGCCATAGACCACCGGATTGCCGGCTGTCGGCATGACCTCCGCCCGGTCCGCACCCGATGCGACAAGCAGTTCTGCCCAGCGCCGGGCACAGCTCCACATATCGGGTTTGTTTTCTGATTTGGCACTGACTGAGGGGATCCGAATGAGTGAAAATAGCTCTTCCAGGAAGCGATCCTGATGGGTCTCAATATACGATTTTACTGTTTTCATGTGTACTCCTTCCTAATTTTTATAGGGGTCAAAGATATTAAATTATAAATTTGCAGACAAATCATAATTCGAAAATGGACAATTCTATTAAAACGCAAATCATTCGTCTGATTCACCGTGAAGTGGTGCCGGCTATCGGTTGTACAGAGCCGATGGCGGTGGCTTTGGCGGTCGCGAAGGCTACCGAGTTGTTGGGATGTACTCCCAAACAGATACAAGTCTATCTGAGTGCTAATATTTTGAAGAATGCAATGGGCGTGGGGATTCCTGGAACCGGGATGGTAGGCTTGCCGATCGCCATCGCACTGGGTGCCTTGGTGGGCAAGTCGGCTTATGGTTTGGAGGTGTTACGCGACCTGACGCCCGAAACCCTGGAGCAGGGGAAACAGTACATCGCCACACAGGCCATATCCATCCAACTGGCCCAGCGGTCCACAGACAAATTATATATAGAGGTGGAATGTAGGGCAGACGACCGGTCGGCCACTGCCATCATTAGTCACGAACACACCCGTTTCGTCTATCTGGAACAGAACGGGTCGGTGTTGCAGGACGATCTGTCCGCCTGTACCACCGACCAGGAGGCGGGCGACGAAGAGGAGCTGCGGCTGTCGTTCGACACTGTGTATGCGTTTGCCACGGAGGGCACGCTGGAGGAGATCTCCTTTATCCGCGAGACAGCCCAGCTGAACGAACGGGCTGCGGAAATGTCCCGGCAGGGCCACTACGGACATACGGTCAGCCAGACCGTGACGGGAGAGTTTGGCCGCCGCTATTTGGGAGACTCCGCCTATACCCGGATGCTGGCGATGACTTCGGCCGCCTGTGACGTCCGTATGGACGGGGCCATGATCCCCGTGATGAGCAATTCAGGCAGCGGTAACCAGGGCATTGCTGCCACCCTGCCGGTTGTCTCCTTCGCCAAGGAGATCCAATGCTCCGAGGAGCAGCTGACACGGGCATTGATGCTGAGCCATCTGATGGTGATCTACATCAAACAGAGCCTGGGCCGTCTTTCCGCCCTGTGCGGCTGTGTCGTGGCGGCTACAGGAGCCAGCTGTGGCATCACCTACCTGATGGGGGGAA
Source organism: Parabacteroides sp. (assembly GCA_051870655.1). GTDB lineage: Bacteria > Bacteroidota > Bacteroidia > Bacteroidales > Tannerellaceae > Parabacteroides. Next base: position 1,772 of record JBJECC010000029.1, read on the forward strand.
GCAAGACGCAGATCACCTACGCCATCAAGAACATGATCGGAAACATCACCGGCATGATTTGCGACGGTGCGAAGCCGAGCTGTGCCTTGAAGGTATCGAGCGGTGTCTCCACGGCCATGCTGTCCGCTCTGATGGCGATGGAGAACAAAGTGGTCACCTCTGTGGAGGGCATTATCGATGAAGACGTGGACCGTTCGATTGCCAACCTGACAGCGATCGGTTCCAAGGGTATGGACTCGACAGACCTGCTCGTCCTGGACATCATGACCCACAAATCGCATGTGTAATTTTTTTTATTATATAATTAATGTATGAAGTAATATGAAGAAGTGTGTTTTTTATTTGGTTTCAATCCTTTGTCTTTGTGTGTGCCTGAGCTCTTGTAGTGACGATGAGAAGGAGCAGGGAGGCTGGGAAAGCCTCTCCGGTCTGTATGACAATACGCGCACATTGTCCGTGCTGCTGGGCGATGTGACATTGCCGTTGGGCAACAAGACGGTGGAGGTGGCAGCCTCTTCGGCTACACAGGCCTCTGTTACATTGAACAATGTCGTGCCCGAAGCGGCCACGTTGACACTGACGGCCACATTGCAGGAGGCCGACGGGGTGGTGTCCCTCACAGGGGAGGCCACGGCGGGTGAGTGCATCGTGCGTGTGAACGGAACATTCGAGAACGGAAAACTGACATTGGTGGTCAATCGTCAGATCACCTCACCGGTGGCCGGCGAGTGGAAGGTGCGGATGACTCCTAACGGGGCCTCTGCTATGGCTGCGGTCTATGCGGTGTTGGTGACGGGCAATGCACAGTTGGATGCCCTCTCTGCCATGGCGGGACCGTTGGTAGGCGGCCTGATCGCCTCCAAGGTGGAATATGTCAAGTCCTCTTTGACCGAGAACGGTGTGATGGGGGTGGCCTGGAAATCACGGGCCAGTGACCAGCCGGTCGATCTCTCTGCCTTTACCGAGGCACTGAGCCTGCAGTATTGCACGAAAGAGGGCCGTCTGCTGATTGCGATCGACAAGGCCTACACCGACCTGTTGACATTGGCAGAGAGCAAATTGGCGGAATTTGGTCTGAGTGCGGAGATGATCACCTCGATGATGGTGGATCTGGGAGGCTACTATGCGTTACCGTTGTCCTATCAGATGGAGGGCGACCGTACCTGTACCTTCTATCTGACCAAAGATCTGCTGGTGCCGACGATGCAGGTGGCCTTGCCGTTGCTGATGTCCATGATTCCGGAGGCCTATCAGGGATTGGTCAGCAGTCTGCTGCCAGCCTTGCAGAATGCCCAGACGCTTGATTTCGGATTGGTATTCGACAAGTAAGTATCCCAAAAGCCCCCGCCCAGAGGACTGGGTAGGGGCTTTGATGCTAAGGCACATGGTCGGCGTCTCAAGGAAATAAAGTCGCAACAGGCAGACGATTTCACGCAAAATGAATGGAAAAAGAACTGAAATCCGTTCTGAAACAGGCATTTTTGCCAATGAACGGTGTTATCAATTCTTAATG
>JBJECC010000030.1:0-3280 GCA_051870655.1 Parabacteroides sp.
GAGCACATTGTGGATACGGTGCTTCAGTTTGAGGGAGACCAACATTATATGTATCGTATTCTGCGAAGCATCAAGAATCGTTTTGGCAGCACCTCTGAACTGGGCATTTATGAGATGCGGCAGGAGGGCTTGCGGGAGGTGAGCAACCCGTCGGAATTGCTGATGACACAGAACCATGAGGGGCTGAGTGGAGTCACCATTGCCGCTGCCATTGAGGGGGTCCGTCCCTTCTTGATCGAGACGCAGGCATTGGTCAGTTCGGCGGTGTATGGCACTCCGCAACGCAGCGCCACCGGATTTGATTCGCGCCGGATGAATATGCTGCTGGCGGTGCTGGAGAAGCGGGCCGGATTCAAATTGATTCAGAAAGATGTCTTCTTGAATATTGCCGGCGGACTGCGCGTCAACGATCCGGCTACCGATTTGGCCGTGATCAGTGCGGTTCTTTCATCCAGTTTAGACATTGCCGTGGAACCGAATGTCTGTATGGCTGGCGAAGTGGGACTGTCAGGGGAGATCCGTCCGGTCAATCGCATCGAGCAACGTATCATGGAGGCGGAGAAACTGGGGTTTGACCGTATCATTATCCCCTATAACAATTTGAAAGGATTTGATGACCACCGTTGCCGGTTACAGATCGTGCAGGTGAAAAAGGTAGAAGAGGCGTTCCGCCAGCTGTTTGGCTAATCAATAAACAAGGAAAAGAAATGATCAAAGAATTACAACTCCGGATTTTGCCGGAGGAGGCGGTGAATGAGCAGGCTTTGAAACGTGTGGCAGCCCGTGAAACGGGATTCGCTGCCAACCGCATAGAGGGCGTACGGGTGTTGAAACGCTCCATTGATGCGCGCCAGCGCACGATTTTTGTCAATCTCAAGGTACGGCTGTTTATAGATGAAACGCCGAGTGAACTGGAATATCAGTCTCTTGTCTATCCCGACGTGTCAGACCGTCCCGCTGTGGTGGTCGTGGGTGCCGGACCGGGAGGACTCTTTGCCGCATTACGTCTCATTGAACTGGGTTTCCGTCCGATTGTCATTGAACGGGGAAAGAACGTACGTGACCGCAAACGGGATATTGCCGCCATCAGCCGTGAGCAGGTGGTCAACAGCGAATCCAACTACAGCTTCGGGGAAGGAGGTGCAGGGGCCTATTCAGATGGAAAACTGTACACCCGAAGCAAAAAGCGTGGTTCGGTGGACCGGATCCTGAATATCTTTTGTCAGCACGGGGCCAGTCCGACCATTCTGTCGGATGCCCATCCGCACATCGGTACGGACAAATTGCCCCGTGTCATTGAGAACATGCGGACCCAGATTCTCCGCAGCGGTGGCGAAGTCCATTTTGAAACACGTATGGAGGCACTGATCCGCAAAGGGGAAGAGGTGATCGGAGTGGAGACGCAACGAGGTGAGACATTCCTCGGGCCGGTCATTCTGGCTACGGGACATTCCGCACGGGACGTATATGCTTATCTGTATAAACAGCAGATACCCATTGAGGCGAAAGGCATTGCCGTAGGTGTGCGCTTGGAACATCCTTCTGCACTCATTGACCAGATTCAGTACCATCGGAAAGGGGGAAGAGGCAACTATCTGCCGGCTGCAGAATACAGTTTTGTGACGCAGGTGCAGGGACGCGGGGTCTATTCCTTCTGTATGTGTCCGGGGGGCTTTGTAGTACCCGCCGCCAGCGGACCCCAACAGGTGGTCGTAAATGGTATGTCACCCTCCAACAGAGGTTCCCGTTGGTCAAACTCCGGCATGGTGGTGGAGATTCATCCGGAAGATTACGCTGCCTTGATGGAGGGACAGGAGCTGACTTGGCCGGACGGACAACCGGTGCAGGCAGATTCGCCATTGGCATTGATGGCATTTCAGGGTTGGATAGAACAGATCTGTTGGCAGAATGGGGGACGCAAGCAGGTGGCTCCTGCACAGCGTATGGAGGATTTCGTGCGTCGTAAGAATTCCTTTGATTTGCCGGTCTCTTCCTATACTCCGGGATTGTTGGCCTCTCCGCTGCACTTCTGGATGCCGAAGTTCATCACCTCCCGTCTGCACGATGGATTCCTCCATTTCGGAAAGGTATCGAGAGGTTTCTTGACCAATGAGGCGACCATGATCGGGGTGGAGACACGTACCTCATCCCCTGTGCGCATCTTGCGGAATGGGGAGAACTATCAGCATGTGACGTTACAAGGATTGTTCCCTTGTGGAGAGGGGGCCGGGTATGCCGGAGGTATCGTATCGGCTGCGATTGACGGCGAGCGATGTGCCGAAGCGGCTGCCGCCTGGCTGACAAAGTAACGATGGGTCATTCCACCGTTACTTTGATGATGCGGATGTCCTTCTTGGGACGGTCATATTGGTCTTTCGGCTGGTTGGCGATTTCATCGAGCACCTCAAATCCCTCTGTCAACTCTCCGAAAATGGTGTAAATCCCATCCAGATTGTGACAACCGCCGATTGTCGTATAGGCTTGCCGTTGTTCCGGTGTGAACAGGAGGTGGCCGGGCGTGGCACGGATTACGGAGTCAATCTGCGCATTGATCTTCTGGATCCGTTTCCTGTATTCCCGCGGATTGTCCGTCTTCAACATTTGCAATTGGACACGTTGCGGCCTGTAGAACTCATTTTTGGCCTTTTCCCGGATCTCCTGGTTGGCGATCTTCTCCAAGGTGTCCAATTCACCTCCGCGATAGACCTTTCCCTGCACAATGAAGAATTGCGACATATCAGATTTCTTCTGCGGATTGATGTCATCGTTTTGCCGTGGGGCAGCCAAGGCGCCCCGTTTGTGGAAATAGTTCGCATTCAGTTCCGGCAGAATCTCAGCCGAAGAGTCTCCAAATCCGCAACGTGCTCCGGCCGGTGCGTTCCGTGAATCCGGAGCGCCGCCCTGAATCATGAACTCCTTGATGACCCGTGTAAACAGGGTACCGTTGTATTCCCCTTTTTGTGCCCGGGCAATGAATGTACGTGTGTGATTCGGTACATCCGGATATAAACGTGCCTTTAAAACACCTACGTTGGTTTGTATGGTAACGACTTTTTCATTCTCCTGAGCGGTAATTGGCAATAAACCAAATGTTAACCCTAAAAGTATATAACAAATCTTCTTCATGAATTCATTTTTTTATTGAGTAAAGGTAGTAAAATATGTTGTATAACACAAACTAAATCCATACCTTTGCAATCGTTTTAGAAGGAAAAAGGTTTTATTAAGGTTTTTAATTTACGTTCTCATGAGTTGGATTAACGAATTGCTCTGGGGGAGT
>JBJECC010000031.1:0-17249 GCA_051870655.1 Parabacteroides sp.
TACTCATCGTGCAACGAAACCTGCTCGAAACGACATCCATATTTCTTGGCAATGTACGAGGTGATCTCAATGTCCTCCTCTGCCGGGCAGTCGATGTATCCCTCTTTATCCTCCATGCCGATCCGGATATAGAAAATCGTCGGGTCGTACCCCATCTCTTTCAACTTGTAAACCACTACGGAGCTATCTACACCTCCGGATACCAATGCTGCTATTTCCATAAATATCCTTATATTTGCGGCAAATATATAATGTATTGAGCATAAATCATAAATCATTTATCATAAATCTTTCAATTTAATGAGACGAATTATGTTATCGATCTTCACGGCGGCTGCCGTCACCGCCTGTTCGGAAGGGCCGACACAGCCGGCAGACACCCCGGCTGACTCCTTCAATTATGTGGTAGATCAGTTTGCCGATTTGCAGATCCTGCGTTATCAAGTGCCTGGATTTGACAAACTGCCTTTGCGGCAGAAACAGCTGTTGTATCATCTGTCGCAAGCCGCCCTGATGGGACGCGACATCCTGTACGACCAGAACTGCCGCTATAATCTGGCGATCCGCCGTACGCTGGAGGCCATTTATCAGCATTATAAAGGAGACCGGAACGATCCGCAGTTCCTGGCGTTGGAAACCTATCTGAAACGGGTCTGGTTTGCCAACGGAATCCATCATCATTATGCCGAAGATAAGTTCCAGCCCGGTTTCACACAGGAGTTTTTCATCGACTGCCTGCATCAGCTGTCGGCTGACCAGTTGCCGCTCCGTGCCGGACAGACGGTCGATCAGTTTCTGGCAGAGTTGTCCCGTGTGATTTTCAATCCGCAGGTGATGGCCAAACGGACCATCCAGAGTGGCGATGGCGACTGGATCCAGGCTTCTGCCAACAACTATTACGGAGAGGGGGTGACGCTGCAAGATGCGGAGGCCTTCTACGGCAAGATGAAGGCCGAGGGAGATACCCTGCATCCCATTTCCTACGGACTCAACAGCCGGCTGGTCAAAGAGCAGGGACAATTGGTGGAAAAGGTGTGGAAAGTGGGCGGCCTCTATTCGGCTGCGATCGAACAGATCGTGGGCGAGTTGAAACTGGCACTTCCCTTTGCGGACAATGAGGCACAGAAGGCCATCATCGGGAAACTGATTGACTACTACGAAAGCGGCGATTTGAAGACTTTCGACGCCTATTCGATTCTTTGGGTGGAAGACACACAGTCGGAGGTGGATTTCGTCAATGGCTTCATAGAGACCTACGGTGACCCGATCGGCTTGAAGGCCAGCTGGGAATCGACCGTCAATTTCATCAACAAAGAGGCTACCCAACGGACAGAGGTGATCAGCCGCAATGCCCAGTGGTTTGAGGATCACTCACCTGTAGATAACCGTTTCAAAAAGCCGCAAGTGAAAGGGGTAAGTGCCAAGGTGATCACCGTCTCCATGTTGGGAGGTGACTGTTATCCGGCCACACCGATCGGCATCAACCTGCCCAATGCGGACTGGATCCGTCGCGATCATGGCTCCAAGTCGGTGACGATCGAGAACATCACCGAAGCCTATTCCAAGGCCTCTCTGGGCAACGGCTTCAACGAAGAGTTCATGTGGAGCGATGTGGAGCGTGAGCAGGCCAAGCAATATGGCTTCTTGACCGGCAACCTGCATACCGACCTGCACGAATGTCTGGGACATGGTTCCGGCCAGTTGCTGCCGGATACGGATCCGGATGCCCTGAAGGCCTACAGCTCAACGTTGGAGGAGGCACGTGCCGATCTGTTCGGACTCTACTATATAGCTGATGACAAGCTGGTGGAATTGGGTCTGGTGCCCGATGCCGAGGCGTATAAGGCTGAATATTACAACTTCATGATGAACGGACTCATGACGCAGCTGGTGCGTATCGAGCCGGGCAAGAATGTGGAAGAGGCGCACATGCGTAACCGCCAGCTGATTGCCCGTTGGGTGTTTGAACAGGGGCAGGCCGATCAGGTGGTCGAACTGAAGAAACGTGATGGAAAGAGCTATGTCGTGATCAACGATTATGCCCGGTTGCGGGAACTGTTCGGCCGTTTGTTGGCAGAGGTCCAGCGGATCAAGAGTGAAGGGGACTTCGCAGCCGGCAAGAAACTGGTGGAGGAATATGGAGTGAAGGTGGATCCGGCCCTGCATCAGGAGGTGTTGGACCGCTATGCCCATTTGCAGTTGGCTCCCTACAAGGGCTTTGTGAATCCGGTGATGAAAGAGGTGAAGAACGCCCAGGGCGAGGTGACCGACATCACACTGGATTATACGGAAGGCTATGTGGAACAGATGTTGCGTTACAGCCGCGACTATTCATTCTTACCCACTTATAACGACTAAGTCATGCAGGAAGAGACCGTGAAAGAGACGATGCAGGCTATCCGCAAGCGGCTTCGCCTCTCCATGAATGGAATCATTGCCAACAGTATGCGGGAAAAGGGCATGCACTACAAACTCATCTTTGGTGTGCCCTTTCCCGAGATCCGTCAGATCGCGTCTGCCTTTGAGGCGGATGCGGATCTGGCAGAGGCCTTGTGGCAAGAGGATGTACGGGAGTTGAAGCTGCTTGCCACGATGCTCTATCCGGCCGACCAGTTCCGTCCGGTCGTGGCGGAGTGTTGGGTCGGGGAGATCCCCTACATGGAGGTGGCGGAACAGGCGGCCCGCTATCTTTATGCCCGGATGCCGGAGGCGGACTCGGTACTGGTCAAGTTGCTTTACAACCGGCAGGCTCCGTTTGCCCGTAGTGTGGCATTCCTGGCCTTGATGCATCGAATGGCGGCCCAACAGCCCGTGGGGCATGCGCTGTTCAATGCCTTCTGGGTGGAGTCGATCCGTTCGCTTACCAGTGCCTCTTTCGATGCCTCGTGGAACGAGAAGCAATCGGCGCTCAAGGCATTGAAGCAATATGCACGGCAGTCGGCGGAACAGGCACGGCGTGTCCTGATCGAGCTGGATTATCTCCGGCGTTCCGATCAGCCGGAACTGCGGGAAATCTACGATGATTTGCGCTTTGAGTGGGAATATTATTGGGCGGAAGGCGGCAATACATCCCAATAACCATTGGCATATTTCATAAATAGCCCTATCTTTGTTCCATAATTCACAAAACAGGTTTATGACAACAGGAGAGATCCGACAAATAGACGTCAAACAGGTGCTTCGGCAGAAGGCTCCGGGCATTGCCGGCAAGATACCCGACTTTTTGGTCAATGGGTTGGCGCGGCTTATCCACCAGGATGAACTGAATGAGGCCCTCTCCCGTTACAAGGATTTGCAAGGGGTCGATTTCATGCAGGAGCTGACCCGCTATTTCGACATTACGCTGCAGCTGGTCCACGAAGAGAACCTACCGAAGGGGGGGCGTTATATCTTCGCCGCCAACCATCCTTTGGGTGGACTGGACGGTATCTGTCTGGCCGCCCTCATCGGATCCCGTTACAACAAGCAGGTGAAATATCTGGTCAACGACCTGCTGATGTACATTCCCAATCTGGCCTCCATCTTTGTGCCGATCAATAAACATGGTGCCCAGCACAAATCGAATGTCAGCCTGATGGAAGAGGCGTACGCTTCGGACAATCAGGTGATCACTTTCCCGGCAGGGCTCTGTTCGAGGAAAATCGACGGAAAAATCCAGGATCTGTTTTGGCATAAATCATTTATCCGAAAGGCTGTCCAATACAAACGGGATGTGGTGCCTCTCTTTTTCGAGGGGGCAAACTCGGCCCGTTTCTATCGGCTGGCCAACCTTCGGAAGCGGCTGGGAATCCGCATGAATTATGAAATGCTGCTGCTGCCAGACGAGATGTTCCGTTGCAAACATCACACGTTCCGGATCTACATCGGGAAGCCGATACCGTGGCAGACGTTCGACCACCAACGGACACCACTCGAATGGGCCGCTTGGGTCCGGAATGGGGTCTATAACCTGAAAGGATAAACAATTAAAAGCATGGAAGAGATCATTAAACCGATAGACCGTTCGCTGTTGAAGGCGGAGCTGACACCTGAAAAGCTATTGCGACGTACCAACAAGTCGAACAACGAGATTTATGTAATTACGGCACTCGATTCTCCCAACGTGATGCGCGAGATCGGTCGTCTGCGGGAGGTGGCATTCCGCTATTATGGCGGAGGTACCGGCTTGTCGATGGATATTGACGAATATGACATGATGGACAATGCCTATCGGCAATTGATTGTCTGGAGCCCGGAGGAGGAGCAGATCATGGGAGGCTACCGTTTTCTGCGGGGTGCCGATGTGCGGTTTGATGCGCAGGGCAAACCGGTGCTTGCTACGGCTCATCTCTTCAACTATTCCCCTATGTTTATCCGTGATTATCTGCCCCACACCGTCGAACTGGGCCGTTCGTTCGTGACATTGGAGTATCAAGCGACTCGTGCAGGCAGCCGGGGCTTGTTCATTTTGGATAACCTCTGGGACGGGCTGGGTGCACTCTCCGTCGTAGATCCTGAACTGAAATACTACTTCGGGAAAGTGACCATGTACAATACCTACAATCCGGAGGCCCGCAACTTGATCCTCTATTTCCTGCAACACCATTTCCCCGATCCGGATCAGTTGGTGACACCGATCGAACCGTTGCGGGTGGACATGGATGTGGACAAGATGAAACGGCTCTTCCATTATGATACGTTCCGGGAGAATTACCGGGTCTTGAATCTGGAGGTGCGTAAATTCGGTATCAACGTGCCGCCATTGGTCAATGCCTACATGAGTCTTTCTCCCAAGATGCGTATGTTCGGGACTGCCATCAACCATGAGTTCGGGGAGGTGGAGGAGAGCGGCATCCTGATCGCCATTGATGAGATTTTGGAGGACAAGAAGAAACGGCATATCGAAAGCTATCTCAAGCAGGAGCTCCATCCGGAGATTTGAAAGAAAAAAACAGGTGGTTGCCCAACTGATATCCCGTTTCGTCTGTTATGTATAAACAGAGCGTGAAGAACCATGTTTTCAGATTATTTCGCCATAGGAACGATTGTCAGCAGCCTGTTCATGTTGCTGTATACGATTACGATATTGGGTTTGGTAGCTGTGATTATTCTGGAGAATCGCAACCCCTTGAAAACCATACCGTGGGTCATCGTGTTGCTTTTGGCACCGGGTGTCGGATTGCTCTTCTATTTTTTCTTCGGGCAGGACAACCGCAAACAACGGATCATTTCGCACCGGACCTATCGGCGTATCATGCGACGGCCGAAGGGCGGACAGTTGGTGCCCGACCATTGTGAAGTGCCTCCTGCCTACAAGCCGTTGGCCACCTTGTTGAGCAACAGCAACCACTCCTCTCTGCTTTATGGTACACGCATTACGATCTACACCAATGGTGCTGACAAATTCAAGGATCTGCTCCAGGAAATTGCCAAGGCACGTCACCACATCCATTTGCAGTATTACATTTTCTGTGAAGACCATATCGGTACGCAGGTGAAAGAGGCCTTGATAGCCAAGGCCAAAGAGGGAGTTGAGGTGAGAGTTCTCTATGACGATGTGGGCTGTTGGAATGTACCCGATCGGTTTTTCCAGGAGATGCGTCAGGCGGGGATTGAAGTGTATGCGTTCCTGAAGGTTGCTTTTCCCGTCTTTACCAGCAAAGTGAACTATCGGAACCACCGGAAGATAGTGGTGATCGACGGGAAAGTGGGATACATGGGCGGCATGAATATTGCAGACCGTTATGACAAGGGCATTGCTTGGGGAACCTGGCGCGACACCCATTTTAAATTGGAGGGCAGGGGAGTGCTGGGACTGCAATCTTCATTCCTGATCGACTGGTATGTGGTCAGCAAGAAACTGCTGAAAGATCCGATATATTATCCCAAGACACAGGTATATAGCGACAACATTCTGCAGATCGCTACCAGTGGACCTGTGGGGCCTTGGCGGACACTGCTGCAAGCCACGATCTTCGCCATTGCCAATGCCAAACGCTACATTTATATCCAGACGCCCTATTTCCTGCCAACGGAAGGACTGAACCAGATTCTGCAGACAGCTGCACTGGGAGGTGTGGATGTCAGGCTGATGTTGCCGTTGCGTTCTGATACGCGGAGTGTCAATATGGCCAGCCATTCGTTTATCGATGACATGGTGAAAGCCGGGGCGAAGGTCTATTTCTACAAGCCCGGCTTCCTGCATGCCAAAGTGCTGATCATTGATGACCTGTTCTGCTCCATCGGATCGGCCAATATGGATTTCCGCAGTTTTGAACACAACTTCGAGATCAATGCCTTCGTCTATCAGGCGGAATTTGCCAAACAGATGAAGAAGGTGTTCCAACACGACATGCAGTGTTGTGACCGTCTCGTGCCTTCCCAGTGGTTGAAACGCCCGCTCAAACAGCGTCTCTCAGAATCCTTTATGCGTCTGTTTTCTCCTCTTCTTTGAGAAAGATACTGAAATTGACGGAGCCATATACCCGATGCTGATAGAAATCAGGTAGTTCGGAGAAGTCATAGTCTTTCGGATGCTCCATGACAAAGACACCTCCGGCACGCAACAGATCTCCCTCAAGCACCAGTCGGGGGATGTCGGGCAGTTCAGGCAATGCATAGGGAGGATCTGCAAAGATGATATCGAAACCCTGCTTCGGAGCTGCATGAAGATAACGGAATACATCACCTCGAATCAGATGCAGGGCCTCTGTCCGTAACTCTTTCGCCACTTTGGCAATGAATGAGGCGTGCGCATTGTTTTTCTCTACGGCGGTCACGCTTTGGCAGCCTCTGGATAGCAGTTCAAAAGCGATGCTGCCAGTTCCGGCAAACAGATCCAGTGCATCCAACCCCTCCCAATCGATCAGGTTGTTGAGCACATTGAAGAGATTCTCTTTCGCAAAGTCTGTTGTTGGCCGCGCACTGAACGAAGAGGGGACTTCAAAGCGGCGACGGCCGTAAATTCCACTTATGATTCGCATATAAATAATGAAATAAGATCAATGGGTACTTGGGCCAGTTGTGTGCCTAAAAGATAGGCTTCGGAAGGAACCGTGATCGGATTGACATGACGCACATAAGAGGTGATGAAAGTACGGACTGCCTCCGTCTCCTCCTCGCCTCCCAAGAACAGGGAATCCTTTTCTACATCGAATCCCAACTGCTGCCATACATATAATATATAGTACACCGCATCTTCCGGCTGGCGGACCCTGAATGAATTACAAAATAGGAGTTGTCCCTCGTTGAGGCCGATGAGATCGATCCTGCCCGCATGGAACAAGACATATAAAGCACGTAGTTGGATCTTTCCGGTCTGCCGCATCCACAACTGGACCGGGGCAGACAGATAGTGACGGAATTGGGGGGCTCTCAGTTGCTGGCAACACAGCGAATGGATGTCCCGATCCATACCAAAGAGCAGATCACTGCTGCCGGGAAGTGACCGGTCAGCCACACAATGCTGTTGGGGCGTTGAGAACGTGAATGCAAACAGCTCTGCCTTTTGCTTGTCGTCCAATCCCTCCCGTGGAATCCAACTGTATTGTGGTGAACCGCATTGCACCAGCAATTTCTTATAGGGCCACTTCAGGCAGGCATTGTCATCCAACAGCTCTTGCAGACTGGTCGAATAGGGCTTGTCAGCCTCCAAGGGAACAGCCGTATGGAAGAAACTGTCATCCAGCGATGGCGAATGGCCGGAAAAAGAAAATCCATCCGGCCAAAGCCGGATGGATACAATGTATTCTTCCGAATGATGAATCGTCAACGCGTCAGGAATACGAATAATCATATAAGATCTGATTACTCCCAGTTTCCGGCGTTGTTGTTGATTTCTTCCAACGAACCAACGCGCAAACCTGCATATTTACCCTGCTTGTTGGCTTTGTCGATGATGTTATAAGTCAACTGAGGATCCAAGTCACGCAGGTAGCTGGCAGTCGGCACCTGACACTGGAATACTTTGATCTCATAACCTGAACCGGATTTCAACGTAGTCGTATCCATCTCGAATTTCAGTTTCTCACCCGGCACGGCAGGAACGTAAGCCATTTCGTCTACGTTATATCCCTTGCCTAACAATGTGTCAACAGCCAAGATCCAAACCGTATCACGTTTGAATCCTTTCAGACCGGCCTCTTCCACCTCTTTCCAGTTGCCCGATTTCTGAGCCTTCTGGATCATGGCGACAGCCTTCTGTTCTGTCATACCTTTTTCCAATTGTTCATCCGACAAAACACCCTCCTTTACCAGGAACGGAAGTTTTTCCTCTTTCAAGAACTTGGCCAAGTCAGCAAAGCTGCCGGCGTGTGTCTTGTGGATGTTCTTGTACTCAATCTGAGCCTTACGGATCTCGATCAAACGAGCGATGATAGCTTTCTCACGAAGTTCCTTCTCGTTCTGGAATTCGATCGGTTTCGTAATACTCATGTAACACATGTAAGCAAGCAGAACCACTGCCGCTGCTAACAAAATCTTCAATGTAACTTTCATGGTTTGTATGTATTTTAAATTTATTTCGTTCGGCAAATTTAAAAAAGAATATTTAATGCACTACCTTTATCGCGAAAATTATTATCGACAAAATGATAAATAACTATCTGTACAGCCAAATTGCCCGTAATTTTCCGCATAAACCGACGGATGAACAGGATCTGGCGCTTCGCAAACTCTCCGATTTCCTGCTTTCACAGAAACCCGACGGGTTGTTGCTGCTCAAAGGTTATGCCGGGACTGGTAAGACCTCACTGGTCGGTGCACTGGTAAAAACGATGGCGGATCTGAAGCAGAAGTCGGTGTTACTGGCTCCCACTGGCCGTGCTGCCAAAGTGTTTTCCGGCTATGCCGGACAGAAAGCTTACACCATCCACAAGAAAATCTACCGGCAAAAAGCCTTCTCGAACGAACCCTCCGGATTTCTACCCGCAGATAATCTCCACAAAGATACATTATTTATCGTAGATGAAGCATCTATGATTGCTAATAATCGTTCAGAATCGATTATTTTTGGTTCCGGAAGGCTTTTGGACGATTTGATCCACTATGTGTATTCGGGACAGAACTGCCGGTTGATGCTTTTGGGAGATGATGCTCAGCTTCCACCTGTCATGCAAACGGAGAGTCCGGCTCTTCAAGTGGAGTTTTTGGAGGGGTATCAGTTGCAGGTTGAAGAAATTTGTCTGACACAAGTGGTACGTCAGCGTGAAGACTCTGGCATTCTGTACAATGCGACACAGCTGCGGGAGGCCCTTCGCAATGATTGGGTGGAGATGTTTCCGCAATTGCAGTTGAAAGGCTTCACGGATTGCCGCAAGGTGAACGGTGAGGAATTGATTGAAGCCATTGCCTCTGCCTACAGCCACGATGGGATTGAGGAGACGATGGTCATTTCCCGTTCCAACAAACGGGCTACCATATATAATAATGGAATACGTAACCGGATTCTCTACCGGGAAGAGGAGTTGTCAACCGGTGACCGCCTTATGGTGGCCCGCAACAACTATTTTTGGACTCAAGGGTGCAAGGAGATGGAGTTCCTGGCCAACGGGGAGATTATTCAGGTGATGCGGGTCAGACGTACTTATGAATTGTATGGTTTCCGTTTTGCCGACATCTGGGCCCGTTTCCCGGACTACGATCTGGAGTTGGAATTGAAAATCCTGCTTGATACACTTCAGACGGAGGCACCTTCCCTTCCGAAGGATCTCAACGACAAGCTCTTCTATACGATTTTGGAAGATTATGCCGACATCCCGACCAAGGCAGGACGGATGAAAAAGATGAAGAGCGATCCGCACTACAATGTGGTGCAGGTGAAGTATGCCTATGCTGTTACCTGCCACAAAGCACAAGGCGGCCAGTGGATGAATGTGTTTCTTGACTTCGGCTATATCACAGAGGAGATGCTGGGCGAAGATTTTTACCGGTGGCTCTACACTGCGTTTACGCGTGCTACACACCGGCTCTATTTGGTCAATTTACCTACGAACTTTGAATGTATATGAGAAATCGCTATTTTTGCACGCAATATCAAGGATTTGAAATATGACAACAACAGCAATAACAGACCAAATCTTGGCGGATATCCGGCATTTGGAACAACGGGTGTCCGAACAACAGGGAGCGGACTCGTTTCCTGCCTCTTTCTTCAGCCAGACGTTCAGTTTGTCCCATCGGATCATCACGGAGCTTCATCAACTGGAGGCGTTGCAGATCGAGCAGTTGCGTCTTCAGATGGAGGAGCATCAGCGGCTGATCGATTCGTTGCCGCATACAGCTCCGGCTTCCCAGCCGTCAGTACCGGTACAAGCCACAGAGCCTGTAGTCACGATACCGGCAGAGCCGGCTCCGGAACCTGTTCAGCCCGAACAGCCTGTCCAACCGCAGCCTGAAACACCGGTCAGTGAACCAGTGGCGGTGACACGTGAAATGCCGAGCGGCATTTCACTGAATGAGGTGATCGAACGGAAAAACCTTTCTGACTTTCGCAAGGCGTTCAGTCTGAATGACCGTTTCCGTTTCCGTCGGGAACTGTTCGGGGGCAATGAGGAGCGGATGAACCAGGCCATTGCCGACTTGAACGGTATGCACACGTTCGAGGAGTCTTTGTCCTATCTGCAAAACCAGTTGCATTGGAATCCGGATGAGGAGGCTGTGGCTGATTTTATTCAATTATTAGAGAAGCGGTTCTTATAAACAGGGAAAGCGATATGGCGAAATTGACTGTCGTTCCCACACCGGTCGGGAACTTGGAAGATATGACATTCCGGGCAATCCGTGTGCTGAAGGAGGCCGATTTGATTTTGGCTGAAGACACGCGGACAACAGGCATTTTGTTGAAGCATTTCGAGATTCAGAACAAGATGCAGTCGCACCATAAATTCAATGAGCACAAGACGGTCGAGCAGATTGCCCGGCGTATCTTGGCGGGAGAGAATATCGCCTTGGTGTCGGATGCCGGTACACCGGCCATCTCTGATCCGGGATTCATGTTGGTGCGTGAGTGTGTCCGTCAGGGGGTGACGGTAGAGTGTCTGCCCGGGGCTACTGCCTTTGTGCCGGCTTTGGTGGCCTCCGGACTGCCCAACGAAAAGTTCTGTTTCGAAGGGTTTCTGCCGCAGAAGAAGGGACGACAGACTCGGTTGAAAGAGTTGGCTACGGAACCGCGGACCCTCATTTTTTATGAATCACCCTTCCGCTTAGTGAAGGCACTGACGCAATTCATGGAATTTTTTGGGGCGGGGCGTCCGGCTTCCGTCTCTCGGGAGATCTCCAAAATTCATGAAGAAACGGTCCGGGGTACGTTGGAAGAGCTGGTTCAGCACTTTTCTGAGAACGAACCGAAAGGGGAAATTGTTATTATTGTATCGGGTTTGAAGGAAAAGCGTGAGAAAGAACACGAACAAGAAGATGATGATGTATAATTTATAATAAGGAAGAAGGTATGAAGAAGATTGTAATCGCATGTGTTTGCGCTACCATGTTAGCTTCGTGTGGCCAGCAGCAGTCTGATGAAAACAAACGGTTGCGTGCTGAGATAGATTCGTTGCGGATTGAGAATACAAAGGGAACTGAGGCAATGAACGAGATGCTTGCGACCTTGAATGAGATAGAGGCGGATTTCCAGACGATCCGCGATGCAGAGAATTATCTGACGATGCAGCAGAACAGCGGCGATCTCAATCAGAGCAAGCGGGAACAGATGAAGCAGAACATCCAGATGGTGGCAGAGACGCTCAAGAAGAACAAGGAGCAGATCGCTCAGCTGGAAGAGAAGCTCAAGAAGAGCGGCATCCAGTCGGCAGCACTCCGCAAGACGATCAGTCGTTTGCAGTCTGAGTTGGATCAGAAAGCCAATATGATCGTCACGCTGCAGGAGGATTTGGCCAAGAAGAATGTGCGTATCCAGGAGTTGGACCAGATGGTCAGCTCACTGAATGAGGATGTGGAGAATTTGTCCACTACCGCTTCGGCACAGGCAGAGAAAATTAGCCAGCAGGACAAGGCGCTGCACAAAGCTTACTATTGCTTTGGTACTGCCAAGGAGTTGAAAGAGCAGAAGATCCTGTCGGGAGGCGGTCTCTTCTCCAAATCGAAGGCATTGCAGTCGGGCTTTAACAAGGATTATTTCATTTCGATTGATATTCGTGAGGTGAAGGAGATCCCTTTGTTTTCCGGCAAGGCAAAACTCCGTTCCAGTCATCCGGAAGGCTCGTATGAGTTTGTGAAGGATGAGGATGGCAACATGACCTTGAAGATCCTTGACGAGCAGAGTTTCTGGAGTATCGGGAAATATTTGGTGATTGAAGTTGGATAAGATTTCATCGAACCAAGTGGACCGATGAGGTACAAAAAAAGGGGAGGCAGTCTGACTGTCTCCCCTTTTTCAATAGGGTTTGTCTGTATCAAGGATTGTACTCGCCGCTGTAGGGGTTCTGGTCACCGTTCGGCCAAATGTCATCCACCAAAGCCTTGTTGTTCTTCATCTCTGAATCCGGCAACTGGAAGATGAAGCGCCATGAACGGGCCGGCAACTGTACACCGCCACCGTTATAATACATGTGGTTTCCTGTACGGAGCAACGGTTTCTGGTTGCGGACTATATCGAACAGGGCATATCCCTCACCATACATCTCTTTCCGGCGTTCCAACAGAATCGATTCGATCAGGTCCTGACCGGAACCTTGGCTGCGGGATGCTCCACGCATATCCTGCAACTGCCACAACAACTCTTTCGCTTCGGTCTCTTTGCCTTGATGTGCACATGCCTCAGCCGCATCGAGCAACATCTCTTCCGTACGCATGAAGATATAGGAACCACGGCATTCTTCGTTGTCTCGGAACTTATAGGTGACATAAATCTGATCCCACCACCATTCGAACTGAGAGGAACGGATATCATTTTCTTCAAACAGATTGACAAAGTCTGTAGCCAGGAACCAGCCTACGAATGAGAAGCAGGGGCGTGTGTCATAGGCCCACATGGCAAATTGGGAATAGTCTCCCATGTTCTGTTCCTCTGTCTGTTTCATACCCCAAATCGTAGAGCGGACACCCAGGTCATTGAAGCCGGACAGATACTCCTCATTGGTAGTCAATGGATATTGGGCCATGACCATCTTGGCATACTCTTCTGCTTTGGGCCAGTTGTTCATTACCAGATAGACCTGTGCCAACACGGCTTCCACGACGGACTGGTCGAACATGTTCATCTCCGTACGGTTGAATCCTTCCAACAACGTCTCTGCCTTTGTCAAGTCGGCCAGGATCTGGTCGTAGGTCTGTTGCAACGTACCACGCGGCTGACCCTCGGTCTTTTCGGTGGTCGGTTCGGTGTAGATAGGCATTCCCGGCATATCTTTCGCAATGCTGTATGTCTGTTGGAAAAAGCGGGCCAAACCGAAATAGGCCCAACCGCGCATCGCCAATGCCTGTCCTTTGATGTACTGTTTGGTCACATCGTCACCGTCACAATTGTCAATATAGGCAATGATGGAGTTGGCATTGTTGATCAGACGGTAGTGGAAGTTCCACAACTGGCCGGAACGGAAAATGTCGGCACGTGTCTCTCCCCAATAATTATACACGTATGTGTACCAACCGCCCCAGGCAATGATGTCTTCACCGCACATATCGGAAACATGCATGAGGGAGGGAATACCATAGTCATCATAACGGTCTGCTCCACCACTGTTGTAGGCACGCATGTGGTAGTAGCAACCATTCAAAGCCGCTTGTGCACCGGCTGTCGTCTTGAATACCTCCGTGTCGGCTACATCTGTCGAAGGATTGGTGTCCAAAAAGTCATCGCAACTGGTCGAGACTCCAGCCCAAAGTGCTGCAGCCAAAGTCAATATACTATATTTTAATGCTTTCATAATTGTCTTTCTTTACATTTAAATCAACCATCCTAATTACAAATTCAACTGCAGACCGAATGACACGGACTTCGTGGTCGGGAAACGGTTTGCGGTGGCTCCCGAAATACTCTGTTCCGGATCGGTACCCCGGCGGGCTGCACTGCCGACTGTCAGCAGGTTGTCACCCTGTACGAAGAGGCGCAAGGAGTTCACTTGGAACTTGGAAGTCAATACCTTCGGGAAGGTATAGCCCAATGTGATGTTGCGCAAACGGGCGTACGTGTTGTCATACAGGAACTTGGAAGAGTAAGAACCCATTGTGTTGGCAAAGGCTGTGGAGATACGCGGATATTTCGATGTCGGATTCTCCGGAGTCCAAGCCTCTAACATATCGGGATGCAGGCTGTAACCAGTACGATAGGCCATGGTCTGCGCATAGTCACCGTCATACAATTTACCGCCGAAGCTGTAATAGATCATGAATGACAAGTCGATCCCTTTGTATGAGAAGTTGTTGGTGAAACCTCCGAACAGGACGGGGATGGCATCGCCCAAATACTTCTTCTGGTTGTCGCTGGTCAGCTCATTGTAGTTCTCTGTCTTGACGCGGTCCACCAATACCTGTTTGCCGTTGGCGTCTGTCTCATAGACATTCTTCCAATACTGGTCGTTACCGGTCTCCGGATTTACACCTGCATATTCCACACCCCAGAAGTTGTAGCGGGATTCTCCTTCACGCCATTTGTAATAACCCGAGTTCATCTCCTCCTGCGGCAGTTTGGTGATGCGGTTGTCGTAATGGGTACCATTCAGGTCGATGCTCCACTTGAAATCCTTTGTGGAGATAGCTGCATAGTTCAAAGAGAACTCCAGACCGTAGTTCTTGACGTCACCCACGTTGCGGTCAATACCGCTGAAACCGGTTGACGGAGCCATCGGCATGGTGAAAAGCAGGTCTTTGGACTTGCGGTTGAACCATTCGAATGAACCGCTCAGTTTGTTGAACATGGCGAAATCTACACCCACATTGAATTGCAGGTTCGTCTCCCATTTCAGTGTCTCGTTCGGCAGACGGCTGATGAACACACCGGCATCATTATAGTTGTTGACACCTGTTGAATAGAGACCCTGGTAAGCATAATAGGTTCCCAGATTGTCGTTACCCACGGCACCGTAGCTGGCTTTCAGCTTCAGGTTGTCCAACCAATGGCTGTAGGGCTGCATGAAGGCTTCGTTGGACATACGCCAAGAGGCACCGACTGACCAGAACTTACCCCAACGGTTGTCCGGATGGAAACGGGAAGAACCGTCTGTACGGAAACTGCCGGATACATAGTAGCGGTCTTTGAAATCATATTCGACACGGCTCAACCAGCTCAGCAGGCGATACTGGGTGTAGTATGAACTCATGCTGTTCATCTCCGAAGCGGAGTTGATTTCTGTCAGACCGTTGAAGGCAAATCCACGCTTGGAAGCGGACAGATTCTTATAATGGGTAGAGTAGGCCTCCTGTCCCAACAGGACTGTCAACGTATGGTCACCGAACGACTTGTTGTAGGTCAACAGGTTGTTCATCGTATAAGCAAAGTTACGGTCACTTTCCTTATAAGCCTCGCCACCGTAACCGGCTGCATATCCATATTCACTGTTGGTGTAGCCATCGTAGGTGTATTGATAGAAATCGACACTCAGGTTGGTACGCCAGGTCAATTCCGGCAGGAACTTGATCTCGAAATAGGTACGCATGGAGGCGTCATCGTGCATCCACGGTGATACGTTGTATTCGGCATCGGCCAACAGGTTCCACTGCATCCAGCTCTGGCGGTTTGCTCCGTAGTCATAGATCAGATTCCCTTTGGCGTCGCGTTTGTAGTCGTGTGTCGCTTCGTCATATTCATAAATCGGGTAGATGGTCGGGATGGTACGCAAGAACCATACGGTACCGCTGGAAGCGGACATTTCGCGTACACTGTGTGCCAGATTGACATTCATACCCACCTTCAACCATTTCTTCACTTCGTAGTTCATGTTGGCACGGGCAGAAAAACGTTCGAACTTCTGGGTCGAGAAGACACCCTTGTCGTTCAGATAACCACCGGCAATGTAGTAGTCGGCCTTCTGCGATTTGCCGCTGAAATCGATGGTGTATTCCTGACGCAGACGGGATTTCAACAATTCACCACGCCAGTCTCCGGAATAGAGCAGGTTGGCATCGGGAGACATCTGTCCGTCCACGCCGACCGGAGTTTTTGTGCCCCACGGGTTGATCTTCAACTCATTGGCCAGACCGTCAGTCGCCATTTGGGCAGCCTCTTGGGCTGAATAGCCGTTATCCATATAACCGTTTTTCATGGCGGTCCAGGTCATGGTGGTGAACTCTTCCGGGGTCAGGGCACGAGGCATATCGACCGCCAGCGAGGAGAAGCCCCACGTAGAGCGGAAATTGATCTGTCCCTTTTCACTGGCACCTTTCCGGGTAGTGATCATGACGACACCGTTGGCGGCACGGGATCCGTACAATGCTGTGGCAGAAGCATCCTTCAGGATGGTCATGGACTCGATGTCGTTGGGGTTGATGGAGTTCAGATAACCGTCGTAGGCCGTTCCATCCACTACATACAACGGAGAGCTGGAGGCATTCATGGAGCCGATACCACGGATCATGATGGTGGCGTCCGCACCCGGTTCACCGGAGTTGTTCAAGACCTGCACACCACTGCTCTGGCCTTGCAGCGCCTGTGTGATGTTGGAGGCTTTCACCTTCTCCAATGACTCCTTCTTTACCACACTGGCAGAACCTGTAAAGGTTGATTTCTTGCCTGTACCATAGGCAACGACCATCACTTCGTCAATGGCCACTACATCAGGATCCAGTTCGATTTTTAGGCTGGAACCCGAAATGGCCACCTCTTTGGTTTTGTATCCCAAATAGGAGACATGCAATGTTTTGGTACGAGGAGAGACCGTCAAAGTAAACTCTCCGTTTTCATTTGTGGTGGAACCGTTCATGGTCTGTTTGTCCATGACAGCCACTCCGATCATAGGCAATCCGTCTTCCGAGGAGACTACGATGCCCGTAACAGTCTTCTCCTGGGCGAATAGGATTTGCCCGCATAGAAAGACTACGCAAAGAATCTCATAGAACTTTTTCATGAGCATAAAATGGATTAAATTTAACATTTGAGGTACCGCATATACTAAAAACAGAGCCATTACTGCATTACACAACTACCACACTGGTACAACAGAACAACAAGCTTCACGAATACGACGTTTCCCTCAATAGACATACTTGCGTGACAAATGTATATATTAATTTATGAAAAACAATAGATTCCTTTAGATTTTTCTGACATATTGCCAATATTTCCTCTTCTTGTGTGAACTAAGGGAAAAAAGAATGTATAT
>JBJECC010000032.1:0-3251 GCA_051870655.1 Parabacteroides sp.
CTTTCCGATGGGCCGATCTGTCGCTAAAGGGCAGCATCAACAACCTGTTCGATGAAGAATACCTTTCCGTATTGTCCCGTCCCATGCCGGGCATCAATTTCGAGATATTCATCGGCATAACACCCAAGTTCGGAAAAAACAAAAATAGTAAACGATAATCTGCATCAATATGAACGCATTAAAGAATTTAAGCCTGATTTTGTTGCTTTCTCTGGCATTTACAGGCTGCCACAACAAAAGCTCAAAAATCAATGATTTCAACCTGCTGCTTTATGCTCCCGAATATGCCTCCGGCTTCGACATCAAAGGGGCGGGCGGGAAGGAAAGCGTACTGATAACCGTCAGGAATCCCTGGCAGGGAGCGGACAGTGTAACCACATGGCTGTTTATCGTCCGCAATGGTGAAGAGGTTCCCGAAGGGTTTGCAGGACAGGTACTCAAAGGAGACGCCAAACGCATCGTGGCGATGTCTTCCACTCATATCGCCATGCTTGACGCAATCGGTGAAGTCCGGTGTATAACCGGCGTTTCGGGAATCGACTACATTTCCAACCCAGACATCCAAGCCCGCCGCGACAGTATTGGCGATGTCGGCTATGAAGGGAACATCAACTACGAGTTGCTGCTCTCGCTCGATCCCGACCTCGTTCTGCTCTATGGGGTGAACGGCGCAAGCGCAATGGAAAGCAAACTCGAAGAACTCGACATACCGTTCATGTATGTCGGCGATTATCTTGAAGAGTCGCCTCTCGGCAAGGCCGAATGGATGGTAGTGCTTTCAGAAGTCACAGGAAAACGTGAGAAGGGTGAAAAAGCCTTTGCCGCAATCCCGGTCAGATACAACGCCTTGAAAAAGAAAGTGGCCGACAGTACCCTCGGCACTCCTTCGGTTATGCTTAATGTTCCCTATGGCGACTCGTGGTTCATGCCTTCAACCCAAAGTTATGTAGCCCGCTTGATTACTGATGCGGGAGGCCGCTATATCTACCAGAAGAACACGGGAAACGCTTCTATCCCCATTGACTTAGAAGAAGCATATCTGCTCGCGTCGGATGCGGACATGTGGCTGAACGTGGGAATGGCGAACTCCCTTGACGACTTGAAGGCATCATGTCCGAAATTCACCGATACCCGATGTTTCAAGAATGGAGAGGTGTATAACAACAACGCCCGTACCAACACAGCCGGGGGTAACGACTATTACGAGTCTGCCGTCGTGAATCCTGACATCGTGCTCCGCGACCTCGTGAAGATATTCCATCCTGAACTGGTGCAGGAAGAGTGTGTGTATTACAAGCAACTGAAATAGATGCGTTCCCGTTCGACTATATTATTCTCCATATTGATTACGCTCACGGTCGGTCTTTTTTTACTGGACTTGGCCGTGGGAGCTGTCAACATTCCGATCCGCGATGTATGGGCAGCACTGACCGGGGGAAATTGTTCCCGTGCCACGGAAAAAATCGTACTCAACATACGCCTCATAAAAGCTATAGTGGCACTGTTGGCCGGGGCTGCCTTATCGGTCAGCGGTCTTCAGATGCAGACCCTCTTCCGTAATCCTCTTGCCGGTCCCTATGTCCTTGGCATCAGTTCCGGTGCAAGTCTCGGTGTGGCACTTGTGGTACTTGCCGGGATCGGTTCATCAATAGGCATTGCCGGAGCAGCGTGGGTGGGTGCGGCTGTCGTGTTGCTCGTGATAACTGCCGTCGGACAGCGAATAAAAGACATCATGGTAATCCTGATTCTGGGCATGATGTTCTCATCGGGCGTAGGTGCTGTCGTGCAGATATTGCAGTACCTCAGCAAAGAGGAATCGCTGAAAGCCTTTGTCATTTGGACGATGGGGGCTTTGGGTGACGTCACCTCCGGACAACTTCTGATTCTTGTTCCATCGGTGTTTGCCGGACTGCTGTTGGCGGTACTGACCATCAAACCGCTTAACCTCCTGCTGTTCGGAGAGGAATATGCCGTAACAATGGGACTGAATATTCGGCGTTCACGCAGCCTGTTGTTTCTCTCGACAACGCTGCTCGCCGGAACGATAACCGCTTTTTGCGGTCCGATAGGTTTCATAGGTCTCGCTATGCCTCATGTCACAAGAATGCTTTTCCAAAATAGCGATCATCATGTCCTTCTGCCCGGAACAATTCTTTCGGGAGCATCGATATTGCTTCTTTGCGACATCATTTCTAAAATATTCACCTTGCCGATCAACGCCATTACAGCTCTATTGGGAATCCCAATCGTCGTATGGGTGGTTTTACGCAACAAATCCATCACCGCATGATAGAATTACAGCATTTTTCCATAGGTTACAAAGAAAACTCGTTGCTCCACGAGGTAAATGCCACGATAAAAAAAGGTCAACTGACAGCCCTTATCGGAAGAAACGGGACAGGAAAATCGACGTTGCTCCGCGCCATAGCCGGTCTGAACCGGTGTTATTCCGGAAAAATCATTCTCGACGGGCACGACATCGCCTGCATGAAAACCGAAGATATGGCAAAAACGCTGGCTGTCGTCACGACCGAGCGCACGCGCATCGCCAACCTGCGGTGCAAGGATGTCGTAGCCATAGGCCGTGCTCCTTATACCAACTGGATAGGTAGGATGCAAGAAACAGATAAGGAGATAGTCATGCAATCGCTCATTTCGGTGGGAATGGAGGCTTATGCAAACCGCACGATGGATAAAATGTCGGATGGCGAATGCCAGCGTGTGATGATTGCTCGTGCATTGGCACAGGATACTCCTATCATTCTCCTTGATGAACCGACTTCCTTTCTTGACATGCCTAATCGCTACGAACTTGTGGCGTTGCTTCGTAGGCTTGTCCACGACGAGAAAAAATGTATCATGTTCTCGACACATGAACTTGACATCGCGTTGTCCATGTGCGATTCGATAGCATTGTTAGATACCCCGAATTTAAGTTGCTTGACCGCGTCTGAAATGCAGAAAAGCGGATACATTGACAGACTTTTCCAAAATGAAAACATCCGTTTCGACTCCTTATGCGGTACAATGATTTTGAAACAATGAGTATATACACTGTAGAAAATTTTACTTCAGACATCACTGTTGAAGGATATATCGCCGAATTCCGTGACGAACCACATTTTCTTGAACTTTGCAAACAATGTACCAATTACGGTAAAAGTTGGGGGTGTCCTCCATTTGATTTTGATACGGAATCGTTTCTCCGACAATACAAGTATGCACATCTTATGGCAACGAAGATAATCCCT
>JBJECC010000033.1:0-17125 GCA_051870655.1 Parabacteroides sp.
GTTAAGTTTCCGACGCTTATTCTGGAACACCACAATGATAGTCTGATGCTGCTATGTTTTTATTTTAACTGTCTGTTTTTTCTGTTACATCTGTTTTGTTTGTTTCTGCATATCGGTCTGCGGGTTGCTGAAACCCACACCTACCGCATGACAAAAGTAAATAAAATCTGTGAGCTTTACACGGGTGTAGGGTCATAAATTGAGACAGCCATAGCCATTAATGTCTTTCCCTATAGCTCTGAAGGTGCATGCACCTTGCTTTATAGACCGTCTGCACGTTGTCAAACGATCGTTTGATATCCGTCAGTCGATCGTTTGATAACTGTCAAACGGTCGTTTGACGCCGTCCGGACGATCTACGAAGCACTGCAAAGAGGGGATATGAACATAGATCCATCAAGCATTACATACATATTCTTGAAAAGATGCAGTCTATACACGACATAATTCGCCTGATATGTGCAGTATATGGTAGGAAAAAGCACTATTTCTATGATAATGGTGTGTTGGGATTGTTTTTGTTTTGCAGAGACCAAGTTGTTGGAGAATCTGGTAGCCATCCATCTCTATAAGAAATTGGATCGGGAAGTGGGAGCCCTGCAAAAGGTCGCCAAGTTTTTGAAAGCCGATAAATGTATCATTGTTACCTACGATCAAGAAGATACCCTTTCATTGAAGGGCATGGATCAACCCATATCGGTTGTACCCATCTACAAGTTCCTGTTGTCTGATCCTTTTTGAGTCAGCAGGTCTTTGAGGGAACATAAGTTTGTGAAGCATGCACTTATGTTCCCTCATCAACGCAGCTATTTGGCTTCTACTGAATTCGTTCCTTCAGCTCTTTCAGGATTTCGACATCTTTCTCACGCAAACGCCCTTCTCGGTTGGGCGGACAGTTGAGGATCAGAATATTGTTGTTCTTGGTACATTGTCTGTAGAGTTTTTCCAGTTCATCGAGCGATTTATATTGCTTGTCTTCCGTATGGAAAAACCAGCGTTGGCTGATGCAGACTGTCGATTCCCAAGGCATGTAGTAGGTCTTGCCGTCGTGGACAAATGTTTTGGGATCGTTGTCAGTCGGCAAATAGGGATCTCCCAGACGGAAATCACTCGGGAAGTAACGGATGGGGAATCCGGCCTGCTGCTTGTCGGGTGTGATGCCTTGGGCATCCGGATTCTCCGGAGAGCCGATTGTCCAGTTGATACCGATCTGGCAATTGGGTTCTCTCTTTTTGATGGTCTGATAAATGTCCATGACCGGCCAGCGATAGTTGGGCTTTACCCATCCGCCGTCAAACCAGAATTCCACCACGTGGGTGTACTTTTTTGTGATGGCCAACAGCTCTTCTAACTGGTTCAGCATGTAGGTATTGTAGGCCTCATCTTGTGAGAGATCTTTGACATCGGCATTCACTTTGCGGTCCCACAGAGAGTAGTAGAGTCCCAATCCGACTTTGTATTTCTTGCAGGCCTTGGCCACCTCTTCGATCACGTTGGTGGAATTGCCTGAGCTGGCCACATCGTAGGTCGTGTATTTGCTGTCCCACAGACAGAAACCTTCGTGGTGCTTGGTCACCAGAATCACATAGTTCATACCGCCCTCTTTGGCACTTCTGATCCATTGGTCCGCATCGATCGTCGTGGGACAGTAGGAGGAGGCGGGTTTGGATCCGTCCGTCCACTCCTCATTGTGGAATGTGTTGATACCAAAATGAATGAACATACCGTAACGGCGGGCGATCTGTTCCTGTTGCGCCTTGTTGGGCATGTGCGAGGGTTCCGGAAGAATCAGACTTTGGCGAGTTTGGGCCGTTGTACCTGTCAGCAAGGTGGCGGCCAGACCGAGAGTAATGAGTAGTTTTTGTTTCATGATGAATGGTATTAATAACACAAGAAAGGCGGTAAACAGTTTACCGCCTTTCTCTATTTCGTTCAATGGAGCGTCTTACTCAACTAAACCATGGTTCTTGAATACGCGGTGGATCTGCTCCAAAGCGTAATCCAGTTGCTCTTGTGTGTGAGTAGCCATCAGGGAGAAGCGGATCAGGGTGTCTTCTGAAGCGACAGCCGGTGAAACGACCGGATTGACAAAGATACCCGCCTCAAACAGCTCTTTCACAATCAGGAATGTCAGATCGTTGTCACGGATGAACAACGGAATGATCGGTGTAGAGGTCTGACCGATTTCACAACCCATCTGGCGGAAACCATCCAACGCATAATTTGTCAGTTTCCAGAGATGTTCGATCCGTTCCGGTTCATTGATCATGATGTCCAATGCGGCATTGGCAGCTGCGGTGGCAGCCGGCGTATTGCTGGCACTGAAGATGTAGGAACGGGAATGGTGACGCAGATAGTTGATGATGGATTCGTCAGCGGCAATGAAACCTCCGATAGAAGCCAACGATTTGCTGAATGTACCCATGATCAGATCCACATCGTCCGACACACCGAAGTGATCGCAAGTACCACGTCCCTGACGTCCGAATACACCCAAGCCATGAGCTTCATCGACCATGACGCTGGCATTGTATTTTTTTGCCAATGCAATGATTTCCGGCAGTTTGGCCACGTCGCCTTCCATACTGAACACACCGTCAGTGACGATCAGCTTGACTTTCTCCGGATCACATTTCTGAAGTTGCTTCTCCAGCGACTCCATGTCATTGTGCTTGTATTTCAACTTGGTTGAGAAGGAAAGGCGATGGCCTTCGATGATGGAAGCATGATCCAATTCGTCCCACAGAATGTAATCTTCACGTCCGGTCAGACAGGAAACGACTCCTAAATTCACTTGGAAACCGGTTGAATACACAATGGCATCTTCCTTACCGACAAATTCAGCCAGGCGTTTTTCCAACTGGATGTGAATATCCAACGTTCCATTCAGGAAACGGGATCCGGCACAACCTGTGCCATACTTCTTGATCGCCTCAATAGCTGCCTCTTTCACTTTGGGGTGGTTTGTCAGGCCCAAATAGGCATTGGATCCAAACATCAAGACCTTTTTACCGTTGATAATCACTTCGGTGTCTTGATCACTTTGGATTTCTCTGAAATAGGGATAGATTCCAGCAGCCATTGCTCGTTGAGGAGCATCATACTTTGATAATTTCTCTTGTAACAACTTCATATTAATAAAGAGAATGTTTTTTCTTGCTAAATATTCGGCTGCAAAAGTAGTAAAAAAACTATGAATAGTCGTATTTCCCTTTAAAAGTTTTCATAAAAGCACTATTTTTGCTCCGAATTTAAGTGTACTGAACGGATGAGCGGACAAAAAAAACAGATATACGCGATTATCAATCCTATTTCAGGGGTCGGATCCAAACGGAAGATTCCCAAGATGATTACGGATATGTGCGGACAGGAAGATTGTTCCTTGACGCTCTCTTTTACAGAGTATATCGGGCATGCCAGCGAGTTGACCCGGAAGGCGTTGGCGGAGGGTGCCGACTACATTTTTGCCGTGGGCGGAGACGGCACGGTGAACGAGGTGGCCCGTGCCATGGTGCATTCGAATGCGGTGTTGGGCATCATTCCCAAGGGGTCCGGCAACGGGTTGGCACGCGAACTGCACATTCCGATGGACGAACGGAAGGCGATCGACCTGATCTCCCGTGGACATATCTCTACCATTGATTGTTGTGATGCCAACGGGCGGGTCTTCTTCTGTACCTGTGGAGTGGGCTTTGATGCGGCTGTCAGCCAGAAGTTTGCCCATGAAAAGCGGAGGGGCTCCCTGACCTATCTGAAAAATACGATTGAGGAGTATCTGGACTACAAGCCGGAGGTGTATGAGTTGTTGGTGGATCACCAGACGATTCGTGAAAAGGCCTTTTTAGTGGCCTGTGCCAATGCCTCCCAGTATGGCAATAATGCCTTCATTGCCCCTCATGCCAACATTCAGGACGGACAGATGGATGTGACCATCCTGTCTCCGTTCACTCCGTTGGACATCGCGCCTTTGGCCATCCAGCTTTTCACGAAACAGATCGATCGTAACAGCAAGATCAAGACCATGAAGGCGAGTCAGGTGACGATCATCCGGAAGGCACCCGGTATCATGCACCTGGACGGTGAACCGGTGATGGCAGAGAGCCGGATTGACATTACGATGATTCCCAAATCCTTGCGTGTGCTGACACCGGAGGTGGTCTCGTTCACCAACGAAGTGCAGAACCTGTTTGGAGAGGTGACCAGCTTTTTCGATCGAAAGATTCCTTACATTTTTAAATAATAGGGCTTTTCCAGGGCAATGAACTCCTCCGTATGACGGCGGTCCGGATATTCAATCGACAGATGGGTCTGCCGAGGGGAAGTTGTGGACTCAAGTCCCCATTCTGCAAGCAGCCGTTTGGGGGCACTGCCTACTACCGGAGAGACATTTGTCTGGAGGATCAGATGGAATCCGGCCGCTTGGCAGAGCTGTTCCAACCGTGTCTGTTGGTCGAAGGGGAGAATGAGGCAGAGACGACCGGTGGGTGACAGCAATCGCCGGCTCTCCTGAATCAGCTCTTCCAAAGGCAGGGTGTCGGTATGTCGGGCCAGGCTGCGTTTGTTGTTCGGGCACTTTAGGGAGTCGATGAAATAGGGCGGATTGGAGACAATCAGGTCATACGGTTGGTTGTCCGTGGGCTGAAACGCATGCAAAGGGGCATGAAAGACAGCAATACGTCCTTCAAATGGAGAACGGCGGACATTTTCCCGGGCCTGCCTGCAGGCATCCGCATCTATGTCGATCGCGTCAATCTGTGCGTCACACCGTTGTGCCAGCATGAGGGCGATCAGACCTGTACCGGTGCCGATGTCCAGGATTCTTCGGGCCTGGCCTGGGGTGGCCCACGCGCCCAACAGAGCCCCGTCTGTCCCCACTTTCATGGCACATTGGTCGTGCCAGACGGTGAATTGTTTGAATTTGAAGTACGGATTTGCCATATAATCTCGGATTACGAGCACAAAAATAGGTCAATTTGTATGAAAAACGTAACTTTGCCCGCGAATTATAGGAGTACGACAGAAAATATGAAAGGAAAGACAAGATTATTTGCTCCCAGCGAATTTGACAATATAGATGAGGATTTCGGTTTGATGATGCCAATTTTGACGGACTGCGAACCAGACGAGAACTTTCAACAAGGGATGGAGGATTTGGGTGACGAGGTGCCTATCCTGACGCTTCGTAACAATGTGCTGTTTCCGGGAGTCGCGCTTCCGGTGGCTGTCGGCCGTTCCAAGTCCATGCGTCTGATCAAGGATGCCGTGCACAACACGAAGCTGATCGGTGTGGTTTGTCAGAAAGAGATCGATACGGAGGATCCTGGATTGCAGGATGTCTATACGGTGGGTGTGATCGCTGAAGTGGTACGTGTGTTGGAGATGCCGGATGGCATGACCACCATTATCCTGCAGGGCAAACGGCGTTTCCGTCTGGAAGAGGTGATTGCCACCGAGCCCTATCTGATGGGGCGTATCACCCTGTTGGACGATCAGATCCCCAGCAACCGGGATCGGGAGTTCGAAGCCTTGCTGTCCACAATCAAGGATTTGACCATCAAGATGATGTCGATTAATTCAGAACCCCCACAGGAGTTTGTGACGTTGATCCGCAACAACAAGAATGCGGTGTTTATGGTCAATTTCTCCTGTACCAATGTCTCTTCTTCAGCAGCGGAGAAGCAGTCTCTGCTGGCATTAGACTCCTTGCGTGACCGTGCTTTCCGTCTGTTGGTGATCCTGAATCGGGTCTATCAGCTGATGCAGTTGAAAGCCTCCATTCAGATGAAGACGCACGAAGACATCAACCAGCAGCAAAAGGAATACTTCCTCCAACAACAGATCAAGACGATTCAAGCGGAATTGGGTGGCAATTTCAACGACAATGATGTGCAGGAATTGAGCAATCAGGCGTTGGGTAAGAAATGGTCGAAGAAGGTCGGGGAGACTTTCCGGCGTGAACTGAAGAAGTTGGAACGGTTGCCGATCCAGTCACCCGATTATGCCTTGCAGATGCAGTATTTGCAGACAATCCTGCAATTGCCTTGGGAGGAATACAGTAAGGACTATTTCAATCTTTCGTTTGCCCAACGGGTCCTCAACCGTGACCATTACGGGTTGGATCGGGTCAAGGAGCGTATCATCGAGCATCTGGCCGTGTTGAAATTGAAGGGCAATATGAAATCGCCCATTCTCTGTCTGTATGGTCCTCCGGGTGTGGGAAAGACCTCATTGGGCCGTTCCATTGCCGAGGCGTTGCACCGGAAATATGTCCGTGTCTCCTTAGGCGGTCTGCACGATGAAGCGGAGATCCGTGGTCATCGCCGTACCTACATTGGGGCGATGTGTGGCCGCATTATCCAAGGCATTCAGAAGGCAGGGGTTTCCAATCCGGTCTTTGTGTTGGATGAGATTGACAAGGTGTCCAGTGATTTCCGGGGAGATCCCGCTTCGGCCCTCTTGGAAGTGTTGGATCCGGAGCAGAACAATGCGTTCCACGACAACTACCTGGATATTGATTACGATTTGAGTCAGGTGATGTTTATCGCGACGGCTAATAATCTCAACAACATCTCGCAGCCCTTGTTGGACCGTATGGAGCTGATCGAAGTGACCGGTTACATTCAGGAGGAGAAGGTGGAGATTGCCACACGTCACCTTGTGCCGAAACAGATTGAGGCACACGGGTTGACCAAAGGAAGCGTGAAGTTTCAGAAACGGACCCTTCAACGGTTGGTGGATTCCTATACGCGGGAAAGCGGTGTGCGTGAGTTGGACAAGAAGATTGCCAAGGTGGTACGTAAGCTGGCCTGCAAGGTAGCCTCTGGCGAGACTATCCCGTCGTCTGTCAAACCGGATGATCTGGTGACCTATCTGGGTCCTGTGCAATATACGCGCGACAAATACCAAGGCAATGAGTACGCCGGTGTGGTGACGGGATTGGCCTGGACTGCCGTAGGGGGTGAGATCCTGTTTGTGGAATCTTCGCTGAGCAAGGGCAAGGGGCTGAAACTGACTTTGACCGGCAATTTGGGAGATGTCATGAAGGAATCTGCGGTTCTGGCGTTGGAATATGTACATGCACATGCGGACCGGTTCCACATCAACGAGGAGATTTTTGAGAATTACAATGTCCATATCCATGTGCCTGAAGGGGCTATTCCGAAAGATGGACCCAGTGCCGGTGTGACCATGGTGACCTCTTTGGTGTCCCTCTTCACGCAACGCAAGGTACGTGGCAATCTGGCCATGACGGGTGAGATCACCTTACGGGGCAAAGTGTTGCCCGTGGGAGGTATCAAGGAGAAGATCCTGGCGGCAAAGCGGGCCGGTATCACGGATGTGATTCTCTGTGTGGAGAACAGGAAAGACATCGAGGAGATACAGGCCGAGTATCTGAAGGGACTGACCTTTCATTATGTAGAAGACATCCAGCAGGTGATCGCACAGGCTCTATTGGAGGAGAAGGTCGATCACCCGCTCTTTTAACTATTTCCCCCGCATGAAATCGTCGGGGTAACGGAGATCCTGGATCACAGCTCCACCGGAGAGGCGGATCCAGGAACGGAAGCTGGACGAACCTGCTGTCAATTCAATGACACGGGCTCCGTTCGGCTTCAAGTCGTTATAGACCGTATCGCATCCGCTGTAGCGGCCATAGACGAAGAACATACCGTTCCAGACCGTCACGTTGTCATTGTTGTGGTCGTGTCCGCAGAAGATGGCCTGTACATCCTTTTGTTCCCGCATGAGGGCGAAAAGGCCGGAACTGATGGGACCGCAACAGATCTCTTCGCCACGTGTCCCGCGCACTTCGCTGTTCTTCGGGTCTTCAGTCGCCATTTTGTGTTCGTAGAGCGGAATGTGGAAGAAGGCAAACGAAGGAACCGGCTGGCCGTTGTGCTGTTGGGCCAGTGCCTGGCTTTGCTGCTGATACCAGGCTACCTGGTCAAAACGGATGTGGTCATATCCTTTGATCCCGTCAATCTGGGAATAGGCGAGGGAGTCAATGATGTAGAGTGCCCGTTCCACCTCTCCGGAGGCATTGGCAATCGTCAGTACGGTATTGCCGGCCCCGTGAATCTGGGGTGTGACAGCATTGAGGTTACCAGGGATGGAGCGGACAGTTTCAAGCATTTCATTCCGGCTTTTTCCAAACTCATCGTCATGATTGCCGAATGCGACGGCAAACGGAATGTGCCGTTCCGCAATGGGGGCAAGCAGTTCCCGACAGGACTCCTCCGCCGGTTCGCCGAAAATGATGTCACCGGTATGAATCACCAGATCCGGTTTTTCCGTGTCGAGCATCTCTTTGACATTGTCCAACGCCCGTTGGGAACGCGGGTCACCGGAAATATAGTGTGTATCCGTGAGCTGTAGGATCTTGAACTTCCCGGATGCGTTGAATGTAAAGGCATGGGATGAGGCTGCTGCTGTGGCACGGGATGCCTCGGCAGCGGTCAGAGAGGGAGAGATCAACCCCGCCATTCCGGCCAAGGCATAACCTTTGATGAATTGTCTTCGATTGATTTGCATGATCTTGTTTGAATTGATTTTCTCACAAAGATAGCATTCCTTAGGGGGAATACCAAAGTTGATTTATACTTTTGTAGGCAAATTAGATTTATCTGTTAATGAATCAAATCATGAAAAGAATGCAATGGAACCGGTTGTGGATCGGACTGCTGGGTCTGATGTTGATGAGCTGTGGAAACCGGACGGCTCAAGTGGAAGAACTGACGTTGAAGGCGGGGGAAAGCTGGAAAGCCCCCGGTACGTATCGTAATTTTATCGTGAAGGGTGAGGGGTTGACCGAACAGGATGCGGAGGCGGCTCTCTATTTTCATACAACGGACGGGAAGGATGGCTATGAAGTACTGTTTCATAACGGAGCCATTGACGGGACATGCAAGAGCGGCAGTCTGACGGCTGTGCGCAATCTCTATCGTTCGTTGGCTGAGGATGGCGAATGGTTCCAGTTTGAAGTGGCTGTACGAGACAAGAACATCTCTGTCCGTATCAATGACACGGATGTGGTTTGTTACACGGAGCCGGACCAGCCCTACCGGACAGAGGCGTTTGCCAGACGATTGTTGGGCGACGGAGAGATTTTGCTGAAGGGACAGAAGGGTACTATGCAGATCCGTCATCTGACGGTCAATCCGTTGGGAGATGATGTGACCAATCCGAATGATACATTGCCGGCTGTGAATGAACAGCAGGATGTGATCATCCGTCTGCAACAGCAGAATTTCCCGGTGATTGACTATCATGTGCATCTGAAAGGGGGGCTGACCAAAGAGATGGCTCACGCCATGTCGATGAACTATGGTATCAATTATGGCGTGGCACCCAATGCCGGAGAGGGGGGTGTCGGACGTATGTTGGCCAATGACGAAGAGGTGTATGCCTATTATGATGAAGTGAAGCCGTTGCCTTTCCTGTGTGGTGTACAGGGGGAGGGACGGAAGTGGACCGCCACTTTCTCCCAGGAGGCATTGGGTATTTTCGACTATCTTTTCACGGATGCCATGACAATTATGGATCATAAGGGACGTAATTCCCGGATTTATCGTGCCGAAGAGGTCCATTATGACGGAGTGACCAAAGAGCAATACATGGACCAGATCGTGGATCAGACTGTGAAGATCCTCACCAACGAACCGGCTGATATTTTTGCCAATCCGACCTATATTCCGGAGGATATGCAGGCGGATTACGATACCTATTGGACGGATGCACGGATCAATCGGGTATTGGATGTGTTACAGGAATATCAGATTGCCCTGGAAATCAATCCCCGGTACAAGATTCCGAGTCTGAAAATCATCCGTATGGCCAAAGAGCGTGGCTTGAAGTTTACCTTCGGTACCAACAATGTGGATGCCAACTTCGGCCGGTTGGAGTACTGCATCGAGGCGATCGAACAGTGTGGCATTACTGCCGATGACATCTGGTTCCCCTCGATGAGCATCCGTCGGACCCGTCCGGTGGTCATCTACAACCATTTCCCGGAATTGGAGAAGAAATGAATCTCAGAAATCGACAATGATCCGCGCATTGAGTTGTCGTCCGGTCAGGTAGTTCGGAACGGCATATTGTCGGTTATAGACATCCGTCACCCAGTAATAGGAACTGACATTCTTGATGTCGAACAGATTGAAGACATCTACGCCTAACCAAATGTTTTTGAGATGACGGAAGAAGGCGCGGTCCATGATGGCATCGGCTCCTCCTGCCAACTGGTAGGAGAGGCCGATGTCCACTCGTTTATAGGCAGGCATACGGAACCATTTCCCCTCCTCATAAGTGGAGTGCGGGGCTGTCGTCAGCAATCCTCCAGCCAGTACCCCTTTCAGATTCAGCTTCATGCGCTTGTAGCCGGGAAAATAGTCCTGAAAGAAAAGGGACACGTTGTAGCCCGGACTGTTGGGCAAGGGCACTTCGGTTGTCTCGCGGATGGTCTGGCGTGCCTTCATCAGTGAAAAGCTGATCCAGGAATCTGTGCCGGGCACAAACTCGCCGAAGAACTTCACATCGACACCCATCGCATATCCTTTGGCACAATTCTCACCGTAATAGCGGACCTTGACATTGTCGATGGTATAGGGGTTGAGGTTATCCAGCTTCTTGTAATAGAGTTCGGCAGTCAGTTTGAAGTTTCGGTCCATTGCGCGGAATGTGTAGTCGCTTCCCGCGATGACATGGATGGAACGCTGTGACTTCAGATCGGGATTCAGGACCGTGATGTCATTCCCTTGTTCGTCATTCTCCGTACGGCGTAACTCCTTGTAAAAGGGGGACTGATAGTAAAGTCCCGCTGCCAAACGGAACGTGAGGTCCTGATCGAAGTTGGGAATGAAGCCGATCGACGCACGCGGACTGATGATGAATTCCTTGTTGTAATCCCAGTAACTCCCACGTACTCCGCCGACCAGTGTGAAAAGCCCCTGCTCGGTCCGGAATTTGAAAGCATCCTGCACATAGCCCGAGATACGCGAACTTTCCAGTTTGTTATCCGAATACAGATTGGCAATGACATTGACGGTCTGCCCGTCTTGCGGAAGCGAATAGCCGGCGGAATCCCGCTTCTCCCATTCGTTGATCCGGTCATATATCTTTTCCCGCTGCCAGGTAGCCCCCCAACGGATGGTGTTGTTGTTCAGACGGATGCTTCCATAATGGCCGATGTTCATGATCGTGGAGTTCAAGCGGTTGCGTGCATGTTCATGATACTGCGCCAAATCGAGCGTAATGTCATTCTCTTCCTCCAGGCCGGAGGCGCCTTGATCTCCCAACAGGTATTCCCCGGCAATGTCATATCCCTCTTCTTCACGGCTGTTGAAGGCAGATGCCTGTATGCCTAACTCCGTGTTATCATTGGGGCGGTGAATCAAGGAGAGTGCCCCGAAAAGAGTCTGGAACTTATCCCGCTCCTGCCCGTCGAAATAGACCTTGAACTGTTTCGCATTCTCGACTGTACCGAAAGAGGTTTCGCGGGTATGAGGTATGAATTTATAATTGTTAATGGCCACGTTGCCCAATAGGTTGACTTCCCATTTGGGCGAAAAGCTATAGGTCATGTAACTCTGTAAATCCATAAAGTTCGGATCATATTCTGCATCGGTGTCCAACGACCCCAACAGGGAACGCCCGGTCTTGTAGCGAAAACCTGTCACCTGGGTAAACTTGCCGACGGAACTGCCCACATAGGCACTGGCCCCCAACAGACTGGCAGAGACGGAACCTTCGAAACTTTGGGGTTTCTTGTAGGTGATGTCCAGGACAGAACTCATCTTGTCTCCATAACGGGCCTCAAAACCACCGGCTGCAAAATTGACGGATTCGGTCAGATCCGGATTGATGAAACTGAGTCCCTCCTGTTGTCCGGAACGGATCAGCAACGGACGGAACACTTCCAGACCATTTACATAGACGATGTTCTCATCATAACTGCCGCCCCGTACGGAGTATTGGGAACTCAATTCATTGTTGGAGGTGACACCGGCAAAGGTGACAACCAGACTTTCGATACTGCCACCGGCCGGATCGGGGAGGAGCTTGATCTTGTCCGCTTCGATGTTCTCCATGGTAGTGGTCTGTTTGCGGATAGCCGTCACGGCCACTTCACCCAATTCCAACGCCGTGTAATTCATCTGTACGTTGAGGCGCATGTCAGCGGCGGCTACGGGAATGATGCGCTCCGCCTTGTTGAAGCCCAAGCAGGAGTAGATGATCGAGACTGAATCGCCCGGTGCGATGGAGAGGGAATAGTAACCCTTTTCGTTTGTCATGGCTCCGATCAGGGTGTTCTTCACCCGGATGTTGACCAGCTCCAACGGATTGCCATCCGCATCGCGCACGTAGCCCGTAATTTTGATCGACTTCTGTCCAAAGGCACCGATGAGGCTGAATAGACAGAGCAATGTAAGTATAATACGATTCTTCATAAGAATAGACACAATTAAACATCTTACTAACGATGAAAATGGCTTTACCGTATATAATAGGGTAAAAAATATTGCTAACTTTGCCCATCATAGAATTAGAGATTAAAACAATCGTAAGATGAAAACGAATATTCCTGAACGTTTGGCCGCTTTGAGAGAGGCCATGAAGCAACAGAAGATCGATGCATATATCATTCCGACTTCCGATCCGCACATGAGTGAGTATCCGGCTGCTTGCTGGAAATACCGGGAATGGATTTCCGGATTCACCGGTTCATTCGGCACCGTAGTGGTGACGACGGAAAAGGCTGGTCTGTGGACAGACTCTCGCTATTTTTTGCAGGCGGGTATCCAGTTGGAAGGTTCCGGTATTGACCTGTACAAACTGATGATTGCCGGTACGCCGTCGATTGCCGAGTTTTTGCAGAGCGAAATAAAAGAGGGGGGTGTCGTAGGCCTGAATGGGGAGACCTACAGCCTGGCGGATGCACAGGCATTGGAAGCTGCCTTGAAACGTAAAGGTATCCGATTGAATACAACACTCTCTTTGATCGATCCGATCTGGAAAGACCGTCCCGCTATTCCCGATGCACCTTTGTTTGAGATGCCGGTAGAATTGGCTGGCAAGACTGTGGAGGAGAAGATTGCGGAGATCAATGGAATCCTGCGTGAGGCGGGTGCCGATTGTACCGTCCTCTCTGCTCTTGACGAAGTAGCCTGGACATTCAATATCCGTGGTACCGATGTGGCATACAATCCGGTGGTGATCAGTTATGCCTTCATCTCGGAGCGGGAGAGCGTCCTGTTCGTGAATCCGAAGAAGTTGCCGGAAGAGGTAGCCAAGCAGTTGAAGGAGCAGGGTGTGATCTTGGCAGACTACGGGGTGTTGCAGACCTATCTGTCGAAATTGCCCAATAATATAAAGGTATTGTTGGACAGCAAGCGGACGAATGTTTCGATCTGCAATGCCCTGCCGAAGGGGGCTGTGCTGGTAGAGGGCATTTCTCCGGCCAATCATCTGAAGAGTATCAAGAATCCGACCGAGATCGAAGGTTTCCGCCGTGCCATGGTGAAGGATGGTATCGCCTTGA
Source organism: Parabacteroides sp. (assembly GCA_051870655.1). Taxonomy (GTDB): domain Bacteria; phylum Bacteroidota; class Bacteroidia; order Bacteroidales; family Tannerellaceae; genus Parabacteroides. The sequence goes on from JBJECC010000033.1 coordinate 13,538, forward strand.
CGAAGTTCTATTACTGGTTGGAGCAGCAGATGGCAGCCGGAGAGAAGGTGACCGAGCTGAGTGCATCTGCGAAGTTGACCTCGTTGCGCGCCGAGCAACCGGGCTATGTGATGGATAGTTTTGCCAGCATTTCCAGCTATGGTCCGCACGGAGCCATCGTACACTATTCACCGACACCGGAGACAGATGCCGAACTGAAGAGGGATAATCTCTACTTGCTGGATAGCGGTGCACAATATCTGGATGGTACGACAGACATCACACGTACGATTGCACTTTGCGAACCGACGGAACAGATGAAGAAGGACTTTACCCGAGCCTTGAAGGGTACGATCAGCATGGCGAAATGTAAGTTCCCTGCCGGCATTCGGGGCTGTCTGATCGATGCCTTTGCCCGTAAGGCGTTGTGGGATGCCGGTATCAACTATTTGCATGGTACCTGTCACGGGATCGGTCACTGCCTGAACGTACATGAAGGTCCGCAGAGCATCCGCATGGAGGAGAATCCGGTCATTCTGGAGGCAGGTATGGTCATGAGTGATGAGCCGGCCATGTATCGGACGGGTGAATATGGTATCCGTACGGAAAACATGATCCTGATCCGTGAAGACAGCGAAACGGAATATGGCAAGTTCCTGAGTTTCGAGACGCTGACTCTTTGCTACATTGACACACGTCTGGTGATTGCCGGTATGCTGTCGGCCCGAGAGCGTGCTTGGCTGAACCGGTTCCATCAGCAGGTATATGAGAAATTGAGTCCGCACTTGACAGCAGAGGAGAGTGCTTGGTTGAAAGAAAAAACAGCAGAAATTTAATTCGAAAATATGGCATTGATAAAATCAGTACGTGGCTTTACGCCCAAGATCGGTAAAGACACGTTTTTGGCAGATAACGCCACGATCATTGGCGATGTGGAGATCGGTGAAGGTTGCAGCATCTGGTTCGGTACCGTCTTGCGGGGGGATGTCAACTCGATCCGTATTGGTAATGGTGTGAATGTGCAGGATGGATCTGTCCTGCACACCCTCTATGAGAAATCCATCATTGAGATTGGGGATGATGTCTCGATCGGACATAATGTGACGATTCACGGAGCCAAGATCTGTAATGGCGCCTTGATCGGGATGGGCTCTGTGGTGTTGGATCATGCGGTCATCGGTGAAGGAGCCATTGTAGCCGCCGGATCGGTTGTATTGAGCAAGACAATTGTGGAGCCGGGCAGCATCTATGCAGGTGTGCCGGCCAAGTTTGTCAAGAAGGTAGATCCGGAACAGGCCAAGGAGATCAATCAGAAAATCGCCAAGAACTATCACATGTATTCCTCTTGGTATGAATAAACAACAATATAAAAATCAAAAACACAAATTAGTCAGTATGAAACATGCCTTTTTACTGGCAGCACCGTTGGCAGCCCTGTTGGCTTGCGCGGAGCAGACGCCACAACCGAAAGAGATCACTTACAATGAGCCGGCTCCCTTGAATCCGCCGACTTATGTGTGTTACAAAGCTCCTAATGCCATTCGGGTAGATGGTAAATTGGATCCGGCTGAATGGGATGCCATTCCTTGGACGGATGAGTTTGTCGATATCGAAGGGGACAAGCGTCCGAAGCCGGACTTCCCGACACGGGTCAAGATGGCGTATGACGAGCAGGGTATGTATTTTGCAGCCCTCTTGGAGGAACCGCATGTCTGGGCAACGCTTACCGAACATGATTGTGTGATCTTCCACGACAACGACTTCGAGATCTTCATCGATCCGACCGGTGACACGCACAATTATCTGGAGTATGAGGTGAATGCCTTGGGTACCTATTGGGATCTCTATATCAGTCGTCCCTATCGTGATAATCCGGTGGTGATGAACAATTTTGAGTACATGGGTATCCAGCAGGCTGTCTATGTGGATGGTACGCTCAACAATCCGAAGGACACCGACAAGGCTTGGAGCGTGGAGGTATTCTTCCCGTGGAAGAGCATCTTCGAAGTGGACCGGGGTAAAGAATTACCTGCGGTAGGGGATCAGTTCCGTGTGAACTTCTCCCGCGTGGAATGGGCCAGCGAAGCACGTGACGGAAAATATGTGAAGGTACCGTTGAAGGGTGAAGATAAGATCCGCGAAAACAATTGGGTATGGGCTCCGACCGGTGTGATCAATATCCACATGCCGGAATATTGGGGGTATGTGCAGTTCTCCGACCAGGTGGCCGGTCAGGGCGAGACTCCGTTTGTCAAGAATCCGGCAGAGGATACCAAATGGATCTTGCGTAATCTTTACTATCGCCAGACGGAGTATGCGGAGAAATTCGGTGGTTATGCCACTTCATTGGTGGATCTGAAACCGGCTGAAATCTGTCCGGCTGAAACGGCTGCCCAGCTGAAGATCTATTCTACGCCGTCGATGTATGAAATTACCTTGCCGGCTGCTGATGGTACTTTGTGGCACATTCGTCAGGATGGTTTGGTGTGGAAGTAAAATGTAGGTGTAAAACATATAGAAGATGAAGCAAACAATTTATTCTTTCTGTGCATGGACAGCCTTGGCGTGCGGACTCTGTTTCTCGGCCGAGGCACAACAGGCCGGAGGTATTTCGACAGATATGTTGAGTCGTATCAAGCAATCGTATCAGAATACGGCGGCAGATCGGGCGATTCGCAATGCGATCAGTAATAATGACATTAACAAGTTGGCGGTAAACCATGAGAGCCTCAATAACTTCGATACCCATTTCTCAAATCGGGTCGAGAGTAAAGGTATTACCAACCAGAAGTCTTCTGGACGTTGTTGGCTCTTCACGGGGTTGAACGTGCTCCGTTCGCAGGTGATTGCCAAACAGGGGATGGGTGAGTTCTATCTTTCTCAAAACTATCTTTTCTTCTGGGATCAGTTGGAGAAGGCCAATCTCTTCCTTCAGGGTATCATTGATACGCGTGAGAAACCACAGAATGATCAGATGGTGGAATGGCTCTTCAAGAATCCGATCGGTGACGGCGGTCAGTTCACCGGTGTGTCTGATCTGATCATGAAATATGGTGTGGTGCCGGCTGAAGTGATGACGGAAACATACAGTAGCGAACACACCTCCCGTATGAGTAACCTGATCGGTCTCAAACTGAAGGAGTTCGGTCTGCAATTGCGCGAACAGGCTGCCAAGGGTACGAAGGTGGCAGAGTTGGAAAAGACAAAGACAGCCATGTTGGGTGAGGTTTATCGGATGTTGGTGCTGAATCTCGGTGAACCGCCTACGAAGTTCACCTGGACACGCAAGGATGCCAAAGGCAATCCGGTGGAGACAAAGGACTATACGCCCCAGTCGTTCTATCAGGAATATATCGGCGAAGATCTGCAACGCAATTATGTGATGTTGATGAATGATCCGAGCCGTGACTATTACAAACTGTACGAAATTGATTACGACCGTCATGTGTATGACGGGGCCAACTGGACCTATGTGAATCTGCCGGTAGAAGAGATCAAGCAGATGGCGATTGCCGCCATCAAGGACAGTACGATGCTTTATTTCTCTTGCGATGTGGGCAAGTTCTTTGATCGCGACCGGGGTATTCTGGATGTGGATTACTATGACTA